>JAAYOZ010000025.1 GCA_012520115.1 Clostridiales bacterium
ATAGAAGGACTCGGAAAGCGTGCTTTTGAGCTTTGCCTCGCCGGCTCTGTCCGTCCTGCGGGCGGCGGCCACATCATAGCCCTCTTTTTCAAGAGCCTCAAGCATGGGTGGCAGCAAATCCGGTGAGTGCTGAAGGTCTGCGTCAATTATTCCGATATATTCACCGTCGGCATTTTTAAGTCCCGCCAGCATGGCGGCCTCTTTGCCGAAGTTTCTCGAAAAGGAAATAAATTTTACCTTGTCGTCTTTCGCCGCAAGGGATTTAATTATATTCAGAGTTTCATCCTTGCTGCCGTCGTCCACCAGCAAAAGCTCCAGCTCATATTCGGTCAGATTCTTAAAAACGGCGGTAACCTCGTTATACAGAAGCTCCAGAACATCAGCTTCATTATAACAGGGTACGACGAGCGTGACCTTTTTCATCCGCACACCAACCTTTCGGCAGGACAAATTCATCGGATATTGTAGCATAATAAGAAGAAAAAAACAAACAAATTTATGCAAAAGCAGTATTTTTTAAGGTATAATTGACTAAATTTAAGAAACTATCAGTAAAACCTATACTTATATGATATAATTTAACCGGATTTTGTTAAGCCATAAACGGATTGGGGAGCTTAAACTGAAAAGTTTCGATATAGGAAAAAACGACGAAGGCAAAAGACTTGACAGGTTCGTTCTTAAAGTTGCATCGAACCTGCCACAGACTCTCATGTTCAGATACCTTCGCACCAAGAGAATCAAGCTCAACGGCAAAAGGGCCGAAGCCTCGACTCGCCTTCACGAGGGCGACGTGGTCGAGATGTATATTAACGACGAGTTTTTCACTCAGAACGAATATGCTTACGACTTTCTTAAAGCCTCAAAGGAGCTTGACATTCTCTACGAGGACGAAAACATCATTATTATAAACAAGCCACCGGGAGTCCTCTGCCACCCGGACGGGGAGAACTACACGGATAATATTATTGCAAGAGTCCAGAGGTATTTATTTGAAAAGGGAGAATATGACCCCGACAAGGAAAACTCCTTTACCCCCGCCCTCGCAAACCGAATCGACCGCAACACAGGCGGGCTTGTAATGGCTTCGAAAAACGCTGCGGCGCTCAGAATATTAAACGAAAAGATAAAAAGCAGGGAAGTCACAAAAAAGTACTACTGCATAGCGCAGGGGATTTTCAAAGAAAAAGAGGGCGTCCTTGAAAGCTATCTTACAGTTGACCGCAAACAGAACAAAGCCTCGGTCAAAAAGAGCGAATCCGAAAGCGCAAAGGCAATAAAGACAGGCTATAAGGTTCTGTCAGAGAAAAACTCTTTGAGCCTTCTTGAAATCACACTTTTCACAGGCAGAACCCACCAGATAAGAGCTCAGCTTGCCGCAGTCGGTCACCCGCTTTTAGGCGACACAAAGTACGGCGGCAAGGCTGCTGAGAGCGGCAAAGCCTATAAAAAGCAGTATCTCTACGCCTATAAACTGGAGTTTAGCTTTAAAAGCGACGCAGGAGACTTAAACTATCTCAAAGACAAAACCTTTGAGGCAAGAGAACCCGAATTCGTAAAGGATTTTTATAAGAACAAGCTTAATATATAAAAAGGTGAAGTCAAGTGACTTCACCTTTTCTATTATGAAATCATCTGCTCGAACTCTTCTTCGCTTATGACTTTTACGCCGAGCTCATTCGCCTTTGTCAGCTTGCTGCCTGCGTCCTCGCCCGCAAGCACGACAGAGGTTTTTTTAGATACCGACGATGACACCTTGCCGCCGAAGCTCTCTATAATCTCCGAAGCCTCGTCACGCTTGTACTTTGACAGCGTACCGGTCAGCACAAAGGTCATTCCTGCAAAGCGGTTGTCTTTGCCCGCCTCCTCAGGCTCGGTCATATTAAGGTTCAGAGAGGAAAGCTCAGCTATAAGCTCCCTTACATGGGGCAGGGAGAAGAACTGAACCACGCTCTCCACCATAATCTCGCCGAAGCCCTCGATGGAAAGAATATCCTCCTTAGTGGCATTCATCAGCGCATCCATGGTCTTAAAGCGGGCTGCAAGCAGCTTTGACGCCTTCTGACCGATGTTTCTGATACCAAGTGCATTGACTAAGCGTGACAGGGGATTCGCCTTTGACCTTTCCACAGCCGAGAGCAGATTTTCCGCAGACTTCTTGCCCATGCCGGGAATGACGCTTATTTCCTCAGCCTTCAGCTTGTATATATCCGCAATGCCGTTAAGCATTCCACGCTCCGTAAAGGTTGCCAGCACCGCTTCTCCTAAGCCCTCAATGTCCATTGCGTCCCTGGAGCAGAAGTGTATAAGCCCCCTCAAAAGCTGGGCGGGGCAGTCGGGGTTTACGCAGCGTGTCGCCGCCTCGTCCTCCTCCCTGACCGCAGGGCTGCCGCAGGAGGGGCAGACGGTGGGATAGACATAATCCACGCTGTTCTCGCCCGTTTTAGAAACCTTAACCACCTCGGGTATAATATCGCCGGCCTTTCTGACTATGACAGAGTCGCCGATGCGAATGTCCCTCTCCTTAATATAGTCCTCATTATGCAGGCTCGCCCTGCTGACGGTGGTACCGCCGAGCAGAACAGGCTCTAAAATGGCGGTCGGGGTCAGAATACCCGTCCTGCCCACATTGATTTCTATATCCTTAAGAAGCGTTTCCTTCTCCTCAGGCGGGTATTTAAAGGCCGCCGCCCATTTCGGGAATTTCGATGTCCTGCCTATGCTCTCACGAAGTGAAAGCTGATTTACCTTCACCACAGCACCGTCAATGTCAAAGGGCAGGCTCTCACGCTTTGAGCCTATTTCCCTTATGACCTCCATTGCGCCCTCTATATCCTCGGTCACAACAAAATCGGGTATGACATTAAAGCCGAGGCTCTTTAGAAGCTCAAGGGATTCGGCGTGCGTTCTGATCTCTGCGCCCTGTATCTGCTGAATATTAAATACATAGATGCTTAAATTCCTGCTTGCTGTAATGGCGGGATTCTTCTGTCTTAAACTTCCCGATGCAGCATTACGGGGATTCTTAAAGACCTTTTCGCCTTCCTTCTCCTGCTGTTCAATAAGCTTAAAAAAGCTGTTCCTCGGCATAAAGACCTCGCCCCGTACCACAAGGTAGGGTATGGGCTGTGTTAGTCTCAGCGGTACTGCCTTTATGGTCTTCAGATTTGCGGTCACGTTTTCGCCCACAACGCCGTCGCCCCTTGTTGCACCTCTTACAAAAACACCGTCTGCATATTCGAGAGCCACCGAAAGACCGTCTATCTTAGGCTCTGTTACAAAGCTGATTTCGGGATAAGCTCTTTTCAGCTTTGTGCCGAAGTCGATAAGCTCCGCTTCGGAGAACAAATCCTGAAGGCTCTCCATGGGCACTACGTGTTCTACCTTTTCAAACTGCCCGCCTGCCGTACCGCCTACACGATGAGTAGGCGAGTCGGGAGTGACAAGTTCGGGGAACTGGGCTTCGATTTCCTTCAATTCATTCATAAGCTCGTCAAACTCAAAGTCGGATATATCGCTCTCGTTCTCCTCATAATACTGACGGCTGTATTTATTTATAAGGAGCCTCAGCTCCTCGGCCCTTTTCTCTGCAACTGACTTGTTCATAAATCTTTCCTTTCTTTTAACTCTGAGTTCATAAAGCACTAAAGAAAGTAATATTAAATCAATACAATGATACTATTTAACAAAAGAATTGAAAAGATACAATTAAAATTTGCAGGATATTTTTGCCCTTTGCAAAGGCAATAAGCTGTGGTAAAATATATCAGTTAAAGAATTATAACACCCTCAGGCAGTTTACAGCAAAGGAAATGTCAGTATGGAATTTTTAGCAGGAGATTATCAGATTGCGGTTATCGGCGCAGGTCATGCGGGAATTGAAGCGTCCCTTGCCGCCGCAAGGCTCGGCTGCAAAACCGTGGTCTTTACATTAAATCTTGACTGGATAGGCAATGTGGCCTGCAATCCCTCAATCGGCGGCACCTCAAAGGGTCATCTTGTAAGGGAAATTGACGCCCTCGGCGGCGAAATGGGCAAGGCGGCGGACAGCACGCTGATTCAAAGCCGTATGCTTAACTCCGGCAAGGGTCCCGCCGTTCACTCACTCAGGGCGCAGATTGACCGCCGCAAATACAGCGAATATATGAAGCATGCCCTCGAAAAGTGCGAGGGTCTTGACCTAAAGCAGGCTGAAATCGTCG
This sequence comes from Clostridiales bacterium, assembly GCA_012520115.1. Lineage (GTDB taxonomy): Bacteria > Bacillota > Clostridia > Oscillospirales > Acutalibacteraceae > DTU053. Next base: position 4,203 of record JAAYOZ010000025.1, read on the forward strand.
ACCTTGTACGCACCGACGACGGCCGCTGGAAGCTTACTACCCACCTTGATGCGGTATATCTCGCAGATGCGGTTATAATATCAACGGGCACCTTCTTAAACGGCAAAATTTATGTGGGCGACAAGTCCTTCAGCGGCGGCCCCGACGGAATGTTCCCGGCGGTAAGGCTCGGCGAAGCCCTCAAAAGGCTCAACATCCCCTTAAGACGCTTTAAGACCGGCACCCCGCCGAGAATAAACGCTTTAAGCATTGATTATTCCGAGCTCGAAGCCCAGCCCGGGGACGAGAAGATTCTGCCCTTCTCCTTTGAGACTAAGAAAAAGCTAAAAAACAAGGTAGAATGCTATACCACCTACACAAGCGATAAAACAAAGCAGATAATACTCGAAAACATCCACCGCTCGCCCCTTTACAGCGGTCAGATTGAGGGCATAGGCCCCAGATACTGCCCCAGTATAGAGGATAAAATCGTAAGGTTCGCCGACAAGGAGCGCCATCAGGTGTTCCTCGAGCCATGCGGCCTTAACACCGAGGAGGTTTACCTTCAGGGCATGTCCTCATCGCTGCCGGAGGATGTGCAGGATAAGTTTGTCCGCACTATCAAGGGGCTTAAAGATGTCAGAATCATGCGCCCAGCCTACGCAATAGAATACGACTGCGTGGACCCCCTTGCCTTAAAGCCCACCCTTGAGCTTATGACAGAGCCCATGCTCTACGGAGCGGGTCAGTTCAACGGCTCCAGCGGCTACGAGGAGGCAGCGGCGCAGGGTCTTGTGGCAGGCATCAACGCCGCAAGAAAGGTTCAGGGCAAGAGCGAGGTAATATTCTCCCGCACCGAATCGTATATCGGTACGCTGATAGACGACCTTGTCACAAAGGGCTGTCAGGACCCGTACAGAATGATGACCTCCCGCTCCGAGTACAGGCTTGTATTAAGGCAGGACAATGCGGATTTGCGCCTGACCGAAAAGGGCTACGAAATCGGACTGATTTCCGAAAAGCGTTACAAAGCCTTTTTAAAGAAGAAAGCCGCAATAGAAAACGAATATAAAAGAATGAGCAAGGTAATAATCCCTCCCTCTCGGGAGTTTAACGACAGGCTCAAAGAGCTCGGCACCGCACCCATTGAAACGGGCGTGCGCCTTTCGGAGCTTTTAAAGCGCCCGCAGCTGACCTATGCCGACTTAAAGCCCTTCGACACTACCGCCCCGGATTACGATGACGAGATTTTCGAGCAGGTGGAGATAATGCTTAAATACGAGGGCTATATCAAGCGCCAGAACGCCCAGATTCAGGAGATACACAGGCTCGAATCAAAGCTTATCCCCGATGACATCGCTTACAAAGAGGTCACGGGAATCAGAACGGAGGCAGTTGAGAAGCTTACGAAAATCCGCCCCGTCAACGTAGGTCAGGCGTCAAGAATTTCGGGCGTCAGCCCCGCAGATATCTCCGTGCTGCTGATTTACCTTGCAAAGCACCAAAACTAAGACAAACCCGGTGTTCATATCACCAAAGCAAATGGAAAGAGGAATGAAATGAAATACTTTGAAATGGACGGATTTCCGCTTTACGCCGCCCTTGCAGTAATCGCCGGCTATCTTCTGGGAAGCATCAGCTTTTCAGTAATAGCCTCAAAGCTTATTGCAAAGGACGATGTAAGAAACCACGGCAGCGGAAACGCCGGATTCACGAATATCATGCGGAACTACGGCAAGCTGCCCTCAGCCGTGACCTTAATCGGAGACTTTTCAAAGGGTGTCGCCGCCGTACTAATCGGAGGCCTGCTCTTATCAAAGGTCTCGCCGGACTTAAAGCTCTTGGGCGAGGTCATCGGCGGTATATCCGTATTTATAGGGCATGTCTTCCCGCTTTTCTTCGGCTTCAGGGGAGGCAAGGGTGTGCTCGCCAGCGCGGGAGCGGTCCTGATTCTCGATTACAGGATTTTCTTAATCTCAGTCGCCGCCTTCGCACTTATTGCTTTTACTTCGAGAATCGTTTCCCTCGGCTCAATCGGCACGGCGATTCTGCTGCCCATACTCGTCTATGCATTTTACAGAGGCGACAACACACTCACAACACTGCTTGTTTATTCCGTAATCGTGTGCCTCATGGTGCTTCTGACCCACAGACAGAATATAAAACGCCTTTTAAACGGCACGGAATATAAGTTTAAGCGGAAAGGAAAGCGGGCCGATGACTGAATTTGAAGCAAGGCTGAAGGACTTAGCCTCACAGATAGGCGTAGAGCTGACAGAGCCAAAGCTCTCGCAATTCAGCGCCTATGCCACGCTCTTAAAAGAGTGGAACGAAAAAATGAACCTGACGGCAATAACAGACGACGAGGGAATTATAGTCAAGCACTTTATCGACAGCCTCTATCTGTTAAAGCTGACCGAAATACAGCAGAACAGCAGCCTTGTGGATGTGGGTACGGGCGCAGGCTTCCCCGGCGTGCCGCTGCTTATAGCCCGCCCGGATCTCGCTGTCTGCCTAATGGACTCCACCGCAAAACGCCTCAAATTCTTAGAGGCCGTACTTACAGAGCTCCATCTTAAAGCCGATACCGTCCACATAAGAGCCGAGGAAGCAGGTCAGAACAAGCAGTTCAGAGAAAAGTTCGACATAGCCTGCGCAAGAGCCGTAGCCCCCTTGCAGATTCTCAGCGAATACTGCCTGCCCCTTGTAAAGCAGGGCGGAAGGTTTTTATCCTTAAAGGGCAAGCCCGAAAGCGACGAGATAAAAAGGGGAGAGACAGCAATAAAGCTCTTAGGCGGCGAAAAACCGCAGATTATAGAATATGAGCTTATAAACGGCGACGAGCGCACGCTTATTATTACAAAAAAAATTTCGCAAACCCCGTCAAAATACCCACGCCCCTCTGCCAAACTCGCCAAAAAGCCCTTAGCATAAACTCCTATTATGACGATAATAGTTGATTTCCCCCGACCGATTTTCCTTTTTTTACCATTTCTTTTGTGATATTCTTTACACAAAGGACAAAAGAAAATCGACGGGGGTTTTTATATGCTGAAATCCGGTCAGAAGCTTAAATCCGGCGGTCAAATAGTCCTGATACCGCATGAAATCATATTCCCGAACCCTAATCAGCCCCGACGGCACTTCGACTATGACGAGCTTGAAGGCCTTGCGGAGTCGATAAGGGCAAACGGAATACTCCAGCCCCTGAATGTCCGCCAGAGCGAAAACGGTACATACGAGCTGATTTCAGGTGAGCGCAGACTGAGAGCGGCAAGAATCGTGGGACTTACACGAATCCCCTGCATCGTAATGAGGGCAAACGACGAGCAGACGGCGCTGTATTCACTGCTCGAGAATCTTCAAAGGCAGAACCTCAGCTTCTTCGAGGAGGCGCAGGCCTTAGAAAAGCTGATGACGGAATACAATCTTACACAGGAGAGCATAGCTAAAAAACTCGGCAAATCCCAGTCAAGCCTGTCGAATAAGCTTAGACTGTTAAAGCTGCCCCCTGATATGCGTGAAAAAATCAGCAGGGCGGGCCTGACGGAAAGACACGCAAGGGCGCTGTTAAGGCTCGATACGGACGAGCAGAGGGAGAGAGCCTTAGGAATAATAGCCGACAGACATCTGAATGTGGCCGAAACGGACAGGCTCATAGGCCAGATGCTCAAACGCTCTATTCAGACAAGAAAACCCGCAATCAAGGTCTTTAAGGATGTCAGGATTTTTATTAATACACTGAACAACGCAGTCGACACCATGCGCAAGGCGGGAATCGAAGCGGACTCGGCAAAGAGCGAAACGCCCGAATACATTGAGTACATAGTAAGGATTCCCAAGATAGACAAAGGAAGAAACACAGATACAGTCTCTTCTGCGGTTTGACGTTCCTTCCGCTATACAATATCTTTCTCTTTCACACCCCACATCCACACAAAGGGGACGGTTTAACAGCCGTCCCTTTTGTGTTTTGTTTTTTCAACCACCCCCCGGCACGCATACCCCCGCACTGCGCTCACAACTTGGCAGTACGACTGCACCAGCACACGAACCCAGACCATTGCTGCACACACAGCAACGAGAGAGGGCAGCCGGGCAAAACCGCCTGCCGCAAAACCCCTGCACCCGCCGCCAGTCCCTCCCCGCACCCGCACCCCACTCACTCAGCACGCCAAACCACGCCGACTCGACAACCACCGCCCCTTCACTCAGCGCCCACCAAAACCCCTCGCCATCCCCGCCTCACAAACGCCCGGGGATTGGGGAGAAAAGTCAACAGCGACCAGTGACATAGCTGGGCGGGTTAGCTTGCGCTAACTCGCCCATTGAAACCGCCCCGCCCGGCACGTTAATAGTTAAGCTCACCCGCGATTTAACTCTCTTACTCCAACTCTGCTTCACGCCGCACGCACCCCCGAACGCATACCTCCCGCACTGCGCTCACTACTCGGCAGTACGAACGCACCAGCACACGAACCCAGACCATTGCTGCACGCACAGCAACGAGAGAGGGCAGCCGGGTAAAACCGCCTGCCGCAAAACCCCTGCACCCGCCGCCAGCCCTGACCTGCAACCACCACCCCACTCACTCAGACCGAAGCAATTGCTCCTGCCGCCCCGCTGCCAGCATCCGCCAGCGCCCCTTTACACTGCCGACAGCCCCCCTCGCCGATAGCCCCACGCCTGTACTCCACCCTCGCTGCCCGAAGCTAAAGCCCTCGCTACAGCAAACAAAAGCAACCCTGACCCCCGTCCGCACCACGCAGCAATAGCCTCGCTATCCGAATCGAAATCCATTCGCAAAAGAGAAGCCCTGCCGCCCCGCTGCCAGCATCCGCCAGCGCCTCTTTACACTGCCGACAGCACACCTCGCCGACAGCCCCCGCCGACCGGGCCCCTCCCGCCGTCAAAACATCACCCCGCACCGCACAGACTCCTCGCTCCGCCAAAGCGACCCCGCACCCACGTAACACGCACACCCGCCCCAAAGCCCTGCCCGACC
>JAAYOZ010000001.1 GCA_012520115.1 Clostridiales bacterium
ATAAGCAGATAATACAGTATCCCCGCCACATCGTTATTATAGAAATACCCTGCCACCATACCGAGTCCGAGTCCCTTTATAAGCGGCAGCAGCCCGATAAAGGGGGTGCCGATGCAGCACATGCCCATTGTAAATGCTATGCCCACAAAGGCAGCGTTTACAAGCAGCGAATTGATAAAGGTGACTATGGCCGCCTGAGAGGTCCTCTCGGCGCTTTGCTTTATGACCATGTCCGTCAGCAGCGTGGAGATATTACTGCCCGAATTCTTAAATGTCAGCGCACCTATAAGCATCCCCGCAATAAAAAGGCTTATTAGCAGAACCAGTCTGTAATAATCCTTCATTACCCTTACAAGGTTTGTCGAAACCCTGATTACCTTGCCTGTCCCGATTTTCATAATGCTTCCTCCGTTTTTTGCGTTTAAAATGGGTTGTCCCTTATAAAGCTATGCAGGGAAAAATAAAATATAACCGCCGCTTAAAAAAGCGACGGTCAAGTCTGTAATTTTTAGTATTAGTCCTGAGTAGCAAGAGCGACCTTTATCATAATCGCACATTCAAGGCGCTTCTTTTCAAGCTCGCAGGAAAGGCGGTTTGGCTTTAATACACTGCCCAGGGACTCGTAATTATTAGCATTACAGCCTCCGCTGCAATAGAACCTCGCCCAGCAGTTTTTACACTCGTCCTTGCAGTAAATATGGGTCTTGGAGAAATACCGCTTCTTATCGTAGTCAAGTGTGCCTTCAAGCACATTGCCCATTTTCCACTCATCCTGACCCACAAACTGATGGCAGGGGTAAATGTCTCCGTTCGGGGTGACCGCTATGTATTCGTTGCCGCAGCTGCAGCCCCTCAGACGCTTGATAGCGCAGGGACCCTGCTCAAGGTCGAGCATGAAGTGGAAGAAGTTAAAGCTGTTGCCGCTAAGCTCTCTTTTCAGCATTTCCTTAGCAAGCCTTTCATACTCAGCATTGATGGCGGGCAGGTCACTTTCTCTGAGTCCGTATTCCGTCTCCTCTGTGGTAACGACAGGCTCAAGGGACAGCTGGTCGAAGCCCAGGTCATCCGCAAGGTGGATTATATCATCGGTAAAATCAATATTATGCCTTGTAAAAGTACCTCTGACATAATACTGCCCGTCGCCTCTCTGACGTACAAGCTTCTGATACTTCGGTACGATTATGTCATAGCTGCCCGAGCCGACACAGGTGGGCCTGAGCTTGTCGTTTACCTCTTTTCTTCCGTCAATGGACAGAACAAGGTTATACATCTCTTTATTAAGGTAATCAATAATCTCGTCATTCAGCAAAAGCCCGTTTGTGGTCAGAGTAAAACGGAAGTTCTTATTATGCTGTTTCTCGATGCTCCTTGCGTATTCCACGGTTTTCCTGACCACATCGAAGTTCATCAAGGGCTCGCCGCCGAAGAAATCAAGCTCCAGATTTCGCCTGCCCCCGGAGTGCTTAATAAGAAAATCAATTGCGCTCTTTGCCACCTCAAAGGGCATAAGCCCCTTTTCCATACCGAAGTCGCCCTGAGCGGCAAAGCAGTATTCGCATTTAAGGTTGCAGTCGTGAGCCACATTAAGGCACATGGACTTAATCGGTGCTGGACCGAGCATCTCGGCAAATTCCTCATAATCGTCCTTGCTGAAAAGCGTACCCTCAATGAAAAGTGCGTAAATATCCCCGTAGGCCTCTTTAATGCTGTCTGCGGAATACTTAGACGAAAGCTCGTTAATTATGTATTCGGGACAGTCAGGGGACAGGGGAGCGGTCTTAATCAGGGAAACAATATCATAAGCCGTGTCATCAAAAAGATGCACGGCTCCGCTGCAAGGATCAATTACAATTTTGTATCCGTTGAGTTCGTACTGGTGAATCAATTATTTTCTCTCGCAATCCTGGTTAGCTACTGTGCAAGAGGTCTTGCAAGCCGACTGGCAGGAAGCCTGGCACTCGCCGCAGCCGCCTTTTTCGGTGCTCTTCTTCAGATTTGCCTTGTTTATGGTTTTGATGTGCTTCATATTGTCCTCCGAATTACGCTTAATGCAATTTGCGTTAGCATTGTATCATACAGGGGCTGATAATTCAAGTCCCCGTAAGGATTTTTACGAATTTGAGGTTGCCTCGGTGCTCTGAGTGGTCTGAGCGGCGCTTGTTGCGGTTTCGGTGGTCGTTTCGGCGGATGTTGCGGACTTCATATATTTCATATTGACCCAGCCGATTGTGGTATTATAGTCGACCCTGCCCCATTCTCCCTGAACCTCGGCAACCGTAAGGACGGTACCCTTGGGGATACTGTTGATTGTCGGGAATTCGCTGCCGGGGCCGGAGCGCAGATTCAGATTACTTGACTCAGTTGCCACCGTATAAAGGCCGGTGGGGTATTTGGGTACGTCGGGGGTGTTTGCGCCGACCGACGATGTAGGCTCAGGAGCTGCCGTTGTCGGTGCCTCTGTCGTGGCGGTAGTTTCCTTGCCCATTAAGGGAAGCTTCTTGCCTAAGAATTTACCGAGAGCGATTCCCACTACGGCAATTACGACTAAAATTATTGCTACGCTTGCGATATTCTTTTTGTTTCCGGACTTAAAGCTTGTGGCAGGCCTTTTTTCCTCACTCATTACGAACCTCCGCAGTTGTTATTAATAAATAGTATTAAAAGTCTCATCAATATATTAGTATTGTAACAAAATCTGGAATTTATATCAATTACAAAAGGTAACAAAAAAATCCCCGCAGAAAAACGGGGATTTTGCGCTGATATAAGGTTTAGTGTGTATGCTCCTCGCCGTGCTCGCAGGCGCTGCAGCAGCCGGAACAGGAGAAGAACTCCTCGTCAAGTTCCTTGCCCTGCTTTTTGTAATAATCGGCGACGGCGGCCTTTACGGCCTCCTCTGCCAGCACTGAGCAGTGAATCTTAACCGGCGGCAGACCGTCGAGAGCCTCGACAACCGCTTTGTTTGTAAGCTTCAAAGCCTCTGAAATAGGCTTGCCCTTAATCATCTCTGTGGCGATTGAGCTTGTTGCAATGGCGGAGGCACAGCCGAAGGTATTGAACTTAACATCGGTGATTATGTCATCTTCCACTTTAAGATATATCTTCATTATGTCGCCGCACTTAGCGTTGCCGACCTCGCCGACGCCGTCGGCATCGTCAATCTTGCCGACATTTCTCGGATTCATAAAATGATCCATAACTTTCTCGCTGTATAACATTATTTATCCTCCTTAACAATTCGCTCCCACATAGGCGACATATCTCTCAGGCGACTGACAACCTTTGGGACAGCATTAATGATATAGTCGATCTCTTCCTCAGTATTATATTCACTGAAGGTAAGCCTTAATGAGCCGTGGGCAATTTCATGGGGCAGACCGATGGCCAGCAGCACATGGCTCGGGTCAAGTGAGCCGGAGGTGCATGCGGAGCCTGAGGAGCCGCAGATTCCCATACTGTCGAGCATCAGCAGCAGTGATTCGCCCTCAATGCCCTCAAAGCAGAAGCTCACATTGCCGGGCAGTCTCTTCTGCCTGTCGCCGTTTACCCTCGACCTCGGAACCGCCGCAAGAACACTGTCCATTAGCCTGTCACGCATTTTTTTAAGCTTCTCTGCGTTTTTGTCCATGTTCTCAACCTGCTCTTTTAAGGCAGCTGCCATGCCGACGATTGCGGCTACGTTCTCGGTGCCTGCCCTGAGGCCCCTCTCCTGTGCGCCGCCCTCAATCAGGGGGGAGAGCCTGATGCCCTTGCGGACATACAGACCGCCTATGCCCTTGGGACCGTGGAACTTGTGGGCAGAGAAGGAGAGCATATCGATGTTCATTTCCTTAACATTTATCGGCACATGACCTACTGCCTGTACGGCGTCAGTGTGAAAAATAACGCCGTGCTTTTTGCATATCTCTCCGATTTCGGCAATCGGCTGAAGGGTGCCTATCTCGTTGTTTGCAAACATTATGGTGACAAGGGCCGTATCCTCTCTGATAGCAGCCTCAACGTCTGCGGCAGATACTATTCCCTCAGGCGATACGTCGAGCAGGGTAATATCATAGCCTTCCTTTTTGAGCTTGTCAAGCACATGCAAAACGGCGTGGTGCTCGATTTTGGAGGAGATAATGTGCTTCTTGCCCTTTTTAGCGCCGAGCAGAGCGGCGGAAACTATGGCCTGATTGTCCGATTCGCTGCCGCCGGAGGTGAAAATAAGCTCCTTCGGCTCGCAGCCCAGTATATTGGAAATGTCGGCTCTTGCCTCCTGCATAGCCTTGTTTGCCATCTGTCCGGCAGTGTGAATGCTCGAGGCGTTTCCGTACTGCTGTGTAAAGTAGGGCAGCATAGCCTCCACTGCCTTTTTGCTAACCGCAGTCGTAGCGGCATTGTCAGCATATATCAACATATAAAAGCCTCCAAAGGTGAAAAGAATAATTTCCTATGAATTTAGTATGGAATTATTATAACCCTATATTTTTGCAATGTCAATATCACATTGATAAATTGTAGTCAATAAATTCCTTTAGCATATACTATAATAATAAATTAAGCGTAAAATGATTGTAACCGTGTTACATTTCAGGTATAGTATTGATTAACACGGTCGTAATATTACAAAAAACCTCGGTTTTTTATATAAATTTACATCAATTTTTCCATATTTGACCTTAGAGGTCTGTGCAAGATTATGCAAAATATATAATTGACTTTAGCTTAGTTTTATGTAAAAATATACCTAAATTATTAAGCGGAGCGACGATCTGATGTTCAGTATAGCTGCAATAATTATAATAATCGTCATTATACTACCTGTGCTATTAGTACCGGTGATTATTAATGACGGTTTTTTTTGCGCTGTACGTAGATTGTTGCATTGTTACACGAGTTAGGCCTTAGGTTATCAGTTAACCGTAACAATGAGTCTTGCAGTGCAAAGCTGTAAGACCTTTTTTATTACTGTTAAGCGACAGTGCTTTAAAGCGTTGAAGTGACTTTACCGCAATTTGTTGAATCGAAAGGATGATTATTATGTTGCTTACCGGAGCCGAAATCATAATCGAAACATTAATAGAACAGGGCTGTGACACCGTGTTTGGATATCCGGGAGGCTTCGTGCTAAACATCTATGACGAGCTTTACAAGAATTCAGACCGCATTAATCATATTATTACAGCCCATGAGCAGGGAGCGGCACACGCAGCGGACGGCTATGCGAGAGCCTCCGGCAAGGTCGGCGTTGTAATCGCCACCTCAGGTCCCGGTGTGACAAACCTTGTTACGGGCATCGCAACCGCATTTCTGGACTCCACCCCGATTGTAGCCATAACGGGCAACGTCCCCCTGTCAATGCTCGGCCGTGACAGCTTCCAGGAGGTCGACAGCACAGGCATTACAATGCCCATTACAAAGCACAATTACATCGTCAAGGACGTAAAGGACTTAGCGAACATAATCAGAGAGGCCTTCGTCGTTGCAAAGTCAGGCAGACCCGGCCCCGTACTTGTGGATGTCCCGAAGGATATACAGCTTGCAAAATGCGAGTTCGAGCCCTCAGAGATGCTCGAAGCAGAGCCTAAAAGGACCGTATCCGACAACTTCCTTTCAAAATGTGCTGATATGATAAACGCATCAAAGCGACCCTATATCTACTGCGGCGGCGGAGCGATTGCAGCAGACGCCTCTGAGGAAATCAAGGCGCTCTCCCTTAAGCTCAACGCCCCGATAGGACTCAGCATCATGGGACTTTCCGCAATCCCTCAGGACTTCCCGAACTGGCTCGGCATGATGGGCATGCACGGCAGATACAGCTCCACTAAGGCAAATTACGAGGCTGACCTGATTATAGCCTTAGGCGTTCGCTTCAGCGACAGGGCAACGGGCGACAAGAGCAAGTTCAAGCGTGATTCAAGGATAATCCATATCGACATCGACCCGGCGGAGCTCAATAAGAACATAGATTCCTGCATCAGCGCCGCAGGCGATATAAAGAACGCAGTCGCAAGACTTCTTAATCTCGTTGAAGAAAAAGACAGAACCGAATGGATTGACCGCATTAAGGAGATTAAGGCAGAGGAGCAGCAGCAGATTGCAGCCCGTGAAAACGGCAGGCTCACGCCCCAGAAGGTTATCGCCGAGCTTCAGAAGCATACCGATAAGGATACAATCGTTGTAACGGACGTCGGCCAGCACCAAATGTGGACAGCGCAGAGCTACAAGTTCTATAAGCCCCGCACATTGCTTACTTCGGGCGGTCTCGGAACAATGGGCTTCGGCATGGGCGCCGCAATCGGCGGCTGCATAGCAAGGGGCAGGAAACGCACCGTTCTTTTCACCGGCGACGGCAGCTTCGGTATGAACCTCACAGAGCTTGCAACCGCAGTTTCGCAGAACCTGCCTTTGACGATAGTCATAATGAACAACGGTGTTCTCGGCATGGTAAGGCAGTGGCAGACCCTTTTCTTCGGCAAACGCTATTCAAACACCACCCTCGAGAGGAAAACAGACTTTGTCCGACTGGCTGAGGCCTTCGGAGCGACAGGAATCAGGGTCAGCGAATCGGGCGATTTGGAGACCGCAATGAAAAAGGCCTTCGATACTGACGGCACGGTCGTTATCGACTGCAAAATCGACATGGACGAAAACGTATACCCGATGATACCCGCCGGCGGCACTATCGAAGATATTATTGTGAATTGAGGTTGAGGAAAATGCGTCAGGATCAGTTTATATTGGGAGTTATCGTATCAAACCACTTCGGTGTATTGACCAGAGTATCAGGACTGTTTTCCCGCCGTGGATATAATATCGACAGCCTGAACGTCAGCGAAACCGAGGACCCTAAGTTTTCAAGGATGACCATTCTCGTCACGGGCGACGACTATATCAAAAATCAGGTAGTCAAGCAGCTTTCAAAGCTCAGGGATGTCAAAAGGGTAGAGCTTCTGCCTGCGGACTCCACGGTGTTAAGGGAGCATATGCTCATCAAGCTTGACACAAAGGGTCACTCCGTTACGGAGGTAACCGAAGCCGCAAACATTTTCAGAGCAAAGGTTATAGACTTTAACGCAGACTCGGTCACAATCGAAATGACGGGCGAAAGCTCAAAGCTCGACGCATTCATTAATTATGCCAAGACCTTCGGCATAATCGAAATGTGCAGGGCGGGAGCCTTAGCGGTCAAGAGGGGACCGGGAGCCTTAAACGGTGAATACTTTGAGGATTAAAATAAATCTTTAATTAAAAAGGAGTAATGAACTATGGCAACCATGTATTACGAAAAGGATTGTAATCTCGATGTACTTAAAGGAAAAACAGTAGCAGTTATCGGTTACGGCAGTCAGGGTCACGCACACGCATTAAACCTGCATGAGAGCGGCGTTAATGTCGTTGTCGGCCTGTACGAAGGCTCAAAGTCAGCCGAAAAAGCAAAGGCAGCAGGCCTTACCGTAAAGACCACCCCCGAAGCCGTTAAGGCAGCCGATGTCGTAATGATTCTTGTAAACGACGAAAAGCAGGCAGCTCTTTACAAAAACGATATTCAGCCCTACTTAAAGTCCGGTGCTGCACTTGCATTCGCACACGGCTTTAACATTCACTACAATCAGATTGTTCCTCCCGCAGACGTGGATGTAATCATGATTGCCCCCAAGGGCCCCGGCCACACCGTAAGAAGCCAGTATACAGAGGGCAAAGGCGTTCCCTGCCTTATTGCCGTATATCAGAACGCTTCGGGCAACGCTAAGGAAATCGCCCTTGCTTATGCAGCAGGCATCGGCGGCGCAAGAGCAGGCATACTTGAGACCACCTTTAAAGAGGAGACCGAAACAGACCTCTTCGGCGAGCAGGCAGTCCTTTGCGGCGGCGTAACAGCCCTTATGAAGGCTGGCTTTGAAACCCTTGTAGAGGCAGGCTATCAGCCCGAAAGCGCATACTTCGAGTGCATCCATGAGATGAAGCTCATCATCGACCTTGTAATTCAGGGCGGCATGTCCTTCATGCGCTACTCTATCAGTGATACGGCCGAGTACGGCGACTACACCGTAGGCAAGAGAATTATCACCGAGGAAACCAAGAAGGAAATGAAGAAGGTTCTGTCCGAGATTCAGAGCGGCGAATTTGCCCGCAACTGGATCCTTGAGAATCAGGCCAACAGACCCTCATTCCTCGCAATGCGCCGTATGCAGGCAGAGCATCAGGCAGAGAAGGTCGGCAAAGAGCTTCGTGCAATGATGAGCTGGAATAAATAGCTTTAAATAAAAGAAAGAGGGCGAGAGTTTTGGGTGAAGTAAATATGAGAAGCGACATTGTTAAGAAAGGTCCCGAAAGGACTCCCCACAGAGCTCTTTTAAAGGCTATGGGCTATACGGATAACCAGCTCAGAAAGCCTTTAATCGGCATTGTCAACTCCTTTAATGAGATTATCCCCGGTCATATTCACTTGCAGACGATTTCGAGGGCCGTCAAGGACGGAGTATTGTCCGCAGGCGGCACCCCGGTGGAGTTTAATGTAATCGGAGTCTGCGACGGCATCGCCATGGGACACAGGGGCATGAGCTATTCGCTCTCGTCAAGAGAGGTAATAGCCGACAGCATCGAATGTATGGCTATGGCTCACTGCTTTGATGCGCTTGTGTTCATCCCCAACTGCGACAAAATCATCCCCGCTATGCTTATGGCAGCGGCAAGGCTTAATCTGCCGAGCATTTTCGTATCCGGCGGCCCCATGCTTTCTCTAAATGACAGGGACGGCTGCGGCCTTGACCTTAACAGCTCATTTGAGGCAGTAGGCGCCTATAAGAACGGCAAAATTAACGAAAAAGAGCTTTGGGATGTTGAGGAGAACTGCTGCCCCGGCTGCGGCTCCTGCTCGGGCATGTTCACCGCAAACTCCATGAACTGCCTTACCGAAGCAATCGGTATGGGTCTGCCCGGCAACGGTACTATCCCTGCGGTCTATGCCAAGAGAATAAGGCTTGCAAAGGCAGCGGGCGAGCAGATTATGGAGACCTTAGAGAAGAATGTCCGCCCCTTAGATGTGCTTACCGAAAAGGCCTTCATGAACGCCCTTGCAGTGGATATGGCCTTAGGCTGCTCCACAAACTCGGTGCTGCACCTTATGGCAATCGCCCATGAAGCTAAGGTAGATTTAAACCTTGATGTCATCAATAAGGTCAGCAAGAGAACCCCGACCCTGTGCAAACTGGCCCCCGCCGGCAAGCACCATATGCAGGACCTCTATAACGCCGGCGGTGTCTATAAGGTTATGGATGTGCTGTTGGATGCAGGACTTATAGACGCTTCCGCAATGACCGCAATGGGAGTTACAGTCGGCGAAGCAATTAAGGCACAGTATTATAACATCACCGATGATACGGTCATCAGACCAATCGACAATCCCTACTCAAAAACAGGCGGCATAGCGGTCCTCAGGGGCAATCTCGCCCCGAACGGCGCAGTCGTAAAGCAGAGTGCGGTCGCCCCCGAAATGCTCGTTCATAAGGGCCCAGCAAGAGTTTTCGACAGCGAGGAGGACTCCATAAAGGCCATTTACAATAAGGAGATTAAGAGCGGCGATGTCGTCGTAATCCGCTATGAAGGCCCCGCAGGCGGCCCGGGCATGAGGGAGATGCTTTCCCCGACCTCCGCAATCGCAGGAATGGGACTTGACAAGGAGGTAGCCCTTATCACCGACGGTCGTTTCTCAGGCGCCACAAGGGGAGCCTCAATCGGCCACGTTTCTCCCGAAGCAGCGGCAGGCGGCCCCATAGCCTATGTACGTGACGGCGACATCATCAGCATAAATATCCCCGAAAACACTCTGAGTGTCGAAATCTCCGACGAAGAGTTCGAGAGAAGAAAAGCAGAAACAGATATAAAGAAGAAAACGAACCTCACAGGATACATAGCAAAATACGCAAGACTTGTATCCTCTGCCGACAAAGGCGCAGTCATTGAATAATCACAAATACATCATAGATAAGGAGGAGAAGCGGCTGTGGAAAGGCGAATTAAGATATTCGATACAACCTTACGAGATGGAGAGCAGGCTCCCGGCTGCAGCATGAATTTAAACGAAAAAATCGAGGTGGCTAAGCAGTTAGAGCTACTCGGTGTTGACATTATTGAAGCAGGGTTTGCTATTTCATCTCCCGGCGATTTTAAATCCGTCGAGGCTATTGCAAAGGAGCTAAAGAGCTGTACTGCTGCCTCCCTTGCAAGAGCGGTTGAGAAGGATATCGATGCGGCGTACAATGCTTTGAAACATGCCGTTTCCCCAAGAATCCATGTCTTCCTTGCAACCTCGCCGATTCATATGCAGTATAAGCTGAAGATGACCCCCGAGCAGGTGCTCGAAAAGGCTGTCTTTGCCGTGAAATACGCCAAGAAATTCTGCTCCGACATTGAGTTCTCCGCAGAGGACGCAATGAGAAGTGAGCCGGAATTCCTCGCTAAAGTCGTTGAAGCCGTAATCGAGGCAGGCGCAACAACCGTCAACCTGCCCGACACGGTAGGCTACTGCGCCCCGCAGGAGATATTCGACAGGGTTACATATATCAGGAATAATGTAACCAATATCGACAAGGCGGATATCTCAATGCATTGCCATAACGACCTGGGCATGGCTGTGGCCAACTCCTTTGCGGGCGTAATGGCGGGCGCCACACAGGTTGAATGCACCGTAAACGGCCTCGGCGAGAGGGCGGGCAACGCCGCACTCGAGGAGATCGTCATGGCAATCAAGACCCGCAGGAACCTTGTTAACGCCTATACAAATATCAACACCCAGCAGATAAACAAGACCAGCAAGCTGGTTTACAGCATTATAGGTCATACGCCGGCACTCACCAAGCCGATTGTAGGCCCCAACGCCTTCGCACACGAATCGGGCATCCACCAGCACGGCGTACTTGCAGAGCGCTCAACCTATGAGATTATGTGCCCCGAGGAGCTCGGTATTCCGCAGAAGAAGCTCATCCTCGGCAAGCACTCCGGCAAGCATGCCCTTGTCGACAGGCTCAGGGAGCTGGGCTACACGCTGACCGATGAGGAGTTTGAGGATTTCTACAAGAGGTTCAAGGAGCTTTGCGACAGGAAAAAGGTCGTGTCAGACAGCGACATTGAGGCACTCGTAAACTTCAAGGAGAGAACCGAAAGCAAGTACAGCCTTGAGTTCTTCGATGTGCATACCACTAAGTCCTCGAAGTCGACCTGTGTCATCAGGCTTAAAAGGGACAACGAGATTTTTGAAGAGGTCTCCCTGGGCGACGGCCCCATTAACGCCGCATACAACGCAATAGACAAAATAACGGGTAATGTCTGCGATGAAATGAGCAGCTACTCAATCCAGTCGGTCTCCGACGGCAACGACGCCCTGGGTGAAGTCACCGTCAGACTCCGTTCGGGAGATACAACAATCACGGGCAAGGGACTTTCCACCGACATTATCGAGTCCAGTATTCTTGCCTACATCAACGGTATAAACAAGCTGCTTGGCTTTTAGGGATGTGAATGAATGAAAGACTCAAAGAGAATAGAGATTTTTGACTCAACATTGCGAGACGGAGCCCAGAGCGAGGGTATTTCCTTTTCCGTAAACGATAAGCTGAATATTGTAAAAGCGGTGGACAGCTTCGGCTTTGATTATATCGAGGCGGGCAACCCCGGCTCAAACCCAAAGGATTTGGACTTCTTTAACCAGGCAGCAAAGCTTGAGCTTAAAAACGCCAAGCTTTGCGCCTTCGGCAGCACCGCAAGATACGGCATTAAGCCTGAAGACGATGCAAACATCAAATCCTTACTCAGCGCAAATACCCCTGCCGTAGCTATCTTCGGCAAGTCATGGGATTTGCATGTAACCCAGATTTTAAAGATTACACTCGAAAATAACCTGAGCATTATTGAGGAAACCGTAGCCTATTTAAAGGAGTGCGGCAAGGAGGTAATCTTCGACGCAGAGCATTTCTTTGACGGCTACAAGGATAATCCGGAGTATGCCCTCAAAGCATTGGAGGCTGCCGTAAAGGGCGGAGCTGATACGCTTGCTCTCTGCGACACGAACGGCGGCGCAATGCCCCTTGAGGTTTACGAGATTACAAAGACTGTGGTAGAGAAGTTCCCCGATGTTAAAATCGGCATCCACTGCCACAACGACACAGGCTGCGCCGTCGCCAACTCCATGATGGCGGTGGAGGCGGGCGCCGTCCATGTGCAGGGAACCTTTACGGGAATAGGCGAGAGGTGCGGCAACGCAGACCTCAGCGTAATTGTGCCGAATTTGAAGCTCAAAAAGGGTCTTAACTGCTCCGGCGATCTGGAAAACCTCTTTGACTCCGCAAGGAAAATCGCCGAAATCGCAAACACCCAGATTGACAATTCAAAGCCTTATACGGGCAGCAGCGCCTTTGCCCATAAGGCGGGCATGCACATTGACGGAGTATTAAAGCTTTCCCGCTCCTTTGAGCATATCGACCCGGAGCTGGTCGGCAATCAGCGCCGCTTCCTTATGTCTGAGGTCTCCGGCAGAAGCACCGTCGTTGAAAAAATCAGATACTTAGCTCCCAATCTCTCCAAGGATTCGCCGGAAATCGCTGAAATCCTTAAAACCTTAAAGGAGCTTGAACACTTCGGCTATCATTTCGAGGCGGCGGACGCAAGCTTTGAATTGCTGGTAAGGCGCATTTTGGGCACCTTTAAGCCTCATTTCAAGCTCGTCATGTTCAAGACCATAGGCGACTATCCCGTGGCGGAGGGCACGCTGCCCGCTTATGCCACGGTCAAGGTAGCAGTCGACGGCAAGGAGGAAATCACCGCCGAAATGGGCAACGGCCCGGTTAATGCCCTTGACTTAGCCCTCAGAAAGGCCCTTTCGGTCTTTTATCCCTCAATCCGTGATGTCGTTCTGACCGACTACAAGGTTCGTGTTTTAGAGCAGAACAGCACCACAGCCGCTAAGGTCAGGGTTTTAATCGAAAGCTCTGACGAAACATCCACCTGGACAACCATAGGCGTTTCAAACGATATTATTGAAGCCAGCTTGATAGCTCTGATTGACTCAATAGAGTATAAGCTTGCTCGTTGATATTTATTTCGGGAGGTAAAACAGTGAACAAACCAATGACAATGACACAAAAGATTCTTGCCGCACACGCAGGAAAGCCCTATGTTGAAGCCGGTGAGCTTATACTTGTCGACCTTGACATG
Organism: Clostridiales bacterium; assembly: GCA_012520115.1. Taxonomy (GTDB): domain Bacteria; phylum Bacillota; class Clostridia; order Oscillospirales; family Acutalibacteraceae; genus DTU053. Next base: position 13,192 of record JAAYOZ010000001.1, read on the forward strand.
GTTCTGGCAAACGACATTACCGCACCTGTCGCTATAAATGAGTTCGGCAGATTCGGTAAGGAAGGCGTTTTCGATAAGAACAAAATCTCCCTTGTTATGGACCATTTCGCTCCTAACAAGGACATCAAGGCAGCAGAGCAGTGCAAGCTCTGCCGTGACTTTGCAAACGACAAGGGAATAGTAAACTTCTACGACGGCGGAGAAATGGGCGTTGAACATGCCCTCCTTCCCGAAAAGGGTCTTGTAACGGCAGGCGACCTTGTAATCGGTGCAGACTCCCACACCTGCACATACGGTGCCCTCGGTGCCTTCTCGACAGGCGTCGGCTCAACCGATATGTCCTGCGGCATGGCAACAGGCAAGGCCTGGCTCAAGGTTCCCTCTGCAATCAAGTTCGTGCTCAAGGGCAAGCTGAATAAGTGGGTATCCGGCAAGGACGTAATCCTTCACATCATCGGCAAAATCGGCGTTGACGGCGCACTTTATAAATCAATGGAATATACGGGCGAGGGCGTAGCCGAGCTTAGTGTCAGCGACAGACTTTGCATTGCTAATATGGCTATCGAAGCCGGCGCAAAGAACGGCATCTTTGAGGTAGACGACAAGACCCTCGAGTTCCTTAAAGAAGCAGGCGCAAAAGAGCCGGTCATCTATAAGGCTGACGAGGACGCAGTGTATGACGAGGTTTATGAAATCGACCTCAGCACAATCACCCCCACCGTCGCATTCCCGCACCTTCCCGAAAACGCCCGCACCTTCGACCAGATAGGCGAAGTCAAAATCGACCAGGTAGTCATCGGCTCATGCACAAACGGCAGGCTTGAGGACTTAGTAAAGGCAGCGGAAATCCTCAAGGGCAAGAAGGTCAAGAAAGGCGTAAGGGTAATCGTCATCCCCGCAACGCAGAAGATATATCTTGAGGCTATGGAAATGGGTATCTTAAAGACCTTTATCGAAGCAGGCGCACTTGTTTCAACTCCCACCTGCGGACCCTGCCTCGGCGGTCACATGGGAATTCTCGCCAAGGGCGAGAGGGCAGTGGCCACCACTAACAGAAACTTCGTAGGCAGAATGGGACATCCCGAATCCGAGGTCTACCTTGCAAGCCCCGAAGTTGCCGCAGCAAGCGCAATCACAGGACGTATTTCCGAGCCTAAGGAGGTTATGTAATGAACGTTAAGGGTAAAGCAATAAAGTACGGCGACAACATCGATACCGATGTCATAATCCCCGCAAGATATCTCAATACGACCGACAAAAAGGAGCTTGCCTCCCACTGCATGGAGGACCTTGATAAGGACTTCCACAGCAAGATAAGCGCAGGCGACATCCTTGTGGCAGGCAATAACTTCGGCTGCGGCTCCTCAAGAGAGCATGCCCCGATAGCAATAAAGGAGAGCGGAATCGCCCTTATAATCGCAAACAGCTTTGCAAGAATTTTCTACAGAAACGCCATCAACATCGGCCTTCCGATTATCGAATGCCCCGAAGCCGTAGCCGACGCAGAAAGCGGCGACGAAATCGGCATGGATTTTAACAGCGGCGTTATCGTCAACTACACAAAGAACAAAGAGTATAAGGCCGCCGCATTCCCCGCCTTTATTCAGGCCATTATCGAAAAGGGCGGACTTGTAGAGGCTGTAAACGCTGACATCTTCGGAGGTACAAAATAATGAACCTGAATTTAGCTCTATTAAAAGGCGACGGAATCGGCCCCGAAATAGTTGACAGCGCCATAGCAGTGCTGGACAAAATCTGCGCTAAGTATAATCATACGGTCAAATACAACGAATACCTCGCAGGCGGCTGTGCAATCGACGCAACAGGCATCCCGCTTCCCGAGGAAACCCTTAAGGGCTGCCTTGAAAGCGACAGCGTACTCCTCGGTGCGGTCGGCGGCCCCAAGTGGGACACCCTTCCCGGTCACCTTCGTCCGGAAAAGGCACTCTTAGGTGTCAGAAAGGCACTCGGCCTCTATGCCAACATCCGCCCCGCAACCCTCTATCCCGCACTCTCTGAAAGGTGCCCCTTAAGAAGCGCAAAGGCCTTTGATATAGTCATTATCAGGGAGCTGACCGGCGGTATCTACTTCGGCAAGAGCGGCAGAGAGGACGCAGGAGAAATGGGCGAAGCTGCCTTTGACACAGAGTATTACACTGTTAAGGAAATCGAGCGCATCGGCAGGGTAGGCTTTGAAACCGCAATAAAGCGCAATAAGAAGCTGACAAGCATCGACAAGGCAAATGTCCTTGAAAGCTCAAGGCTCTGGAGAGAAACAATGCACAAGCTCGCAGCGGAATATCCCGATGTAGATTATTCCGATATGCTTGTGGACAACGCAGCAATGCAGCTTATCAGGGACCCCGGTCAGTTTGATGTAATCGTAACCTCAAATATGTTCGGCGACATCCTCTCGGACGAGGCCTCCCAGCTTACAGGCTCAATCGGAATGCTTCCCTCAGCCTCCCTCGGTGAAGGCACAAGAGGCATGTATGAGCCTATCCACGGCTCCGCACCCGACATAGCCGGCAAGGGCGTTGCAAACCCGCTTGCAACGATTCTCTCAGTCGCAATGATGCTCAGATATTCCTTCAACCTCGAAGCCGAGGCAAAGGAAATCGAGAACGCCGTTGAAACAGCTCTCAATAACGGCCATCTCACCCGTGACATCGGCGGCGAGCTGGGCACGGCGGCCATCACAGAAGAAATCTTAAAGCTGATATAAGTTTAATGCCCTTAGTTTTCTAAGGGCATTTTTATGCCTCCGACTTTTTGTGACCATAAAGTGTACAATGCATAGAATGTTAAGGGGTCAATACATAGTGGAGGTAATGAAATGTACAGCTATAACGAATGTGCGTGTGTCGATATGAAAAGTATCGAGCGCAGCTTTTATTACAGAGGCACCGAAGTGCTGAATATGGAGATTGAATATCCGTCAGTGTCAGGTACGGGAAGCGGCAGAACGGACAGGATGATTAACAACAGAATCAAGGGTCAGGTAAACACGTTCTATGACTATGTAAGGAATCAGCTTTACAGGGATGCGGTGGATGAATACCATACCGCAATGGAAAATAACTTCCCCTTCCGTGAGTTTTCGGCTGTTCTCGCTTACAACGTGACCTACAATAAAAACTGTCATCTGAGCATGTTCAGAGACCAGTTCCAGTACACGGGCGGAGCCCACGGCAGCACCATAAAAATGTCCGACACATGGAATATCAGAACAGGCCGCCTTGTACCCATGGCCGACTATTTCAGACCCGGTGCGGATTATAAGTGCATTATACTTAACGAGGCAATCAAGCAGGCGAATAAAGACCCGTCGATTTACTTCGAGAACTATGCGCAGCTTATGAACCAGTATTTCAACCCCGAAAGCTACTATCTCTCTGACGACGGGCTTGTAATCTACTATCAGGAGTACGAAATCGCCCCTTATGCATCGGGCTTACCGACCTTTACGATTCCTTACTCGCTTCTCGACTACCCGCCGACCTGCTATCGCTTTATGTAATACTTAATCAAAAGCACAGGCACAGCCTGTGCTTTTTTGTGCAGAAAAATGCAAGAATCTCAGTGAAAATCAGAAATAATAAGAATAAATGCCAAGCTTTATAAATACTCTTGAAATACGTCAAAGGAAAATATATAATAAACTGAGAAAAAATATGGAGGACAAAAAATGATTTTAGATTTTACCGTACATCTTCTGGCCGAGACTGCCAATAAATCAGGCCAATTCACCTCACTGCTTATGCTTGTTCCCCTTATGGTGGTTATGTACTTTATGATGATAAGACCCCAGAAGAAAAAGCAGAAGCAAGAGCAGGAAATGCGTGACTCAATCCAGATAGGCGACGAGATTACCACAATCGGCGGCATTATGGGCAGAGTTGTTACCATTAAAGAGGATTCTCTTGTTGTTGAAACAGGCTCCGACAGAAATAAGATGAAGATAACCCGTTGGGCTGTCCAGACTAACAACACTGCCGACGAGAGAATCAAGGCAGAGAAGGAGGCCGCTGCAGCCGCAAAGGCAGCAGAGAAGCAGGCAGCCGCAGAATCCATGAAGCCGAAGAAAAAGGGAAAGAAAGAAGAATAATAAATCAAAGCCCAAAGCCGCAGAAACCTGCGGCTTTCACTTTTTTTACGGCTTCTGAAATTGTTATTCTGCCTTATGTGCAGAATACTAAATATATGGTTTTTTTGAATGCTTAAATGTATTAATATACTTGCAAATGTGCTTAATAAAGTGTACAATATTCTATAATTTGCATAAAGGTGTGAGTTGAATTTGATCGGCTTCTTAAGCAATGAAAAACTATCAATCGGCGTGAAATTCGCAGGTGCGGAACTCACCTCCGTGAAATCGAAAGAGAGCGGTTATGAGTTTTTATGGCAG
>JAAYOZ010000174.1 GCA_012520115.1 Clostridiales bacterium
CGGGCAGAATCCCGCCTGCGGGCGGGAAAGTATTTACGATTAAATCTGCATAAAAAAGGGAGTACCTAAGTACTCCCTTAAACTATTATTGCTTATTTCCAGAGCTCCTTATTCGGAACATAGATATACGGGTTCTTGAAGTCCTCAATCTTTGCGACCTTGCGAAGTACAAGCCTTGCATCGGAGGCGTTGATTTTGCCGTCGCCGTTGATGTCCGCCGCCATAGTGGCTCTTGTGCCGGTGATTATGTGAATAATTGCGGCGTGGCGGAGTATCTCTCTTGCATCGGAGGCTGTGACCTTGTCGTCAAAGTCCACATCGCCGAGCAGGAACTGCTTCTTGCCTCTCTCGATTGCTATGCGCTCGATGACATTAAGCGTATCGCCGTCGACAGCATATGCGTCAAGGAAGAGGTTATCGCCCTCCACGGTTATTGCCGAGAACATCGGTGCCGTGCCGTCAACGCTCTTTGCGCCTCTGGGGATGTACTTGACTGTCTCGGAATCGGGTACCGTGGTGCTGCCCAGAGCTCCCGCAGGGCCGCTGTTGAGATAGATGGGGCCGAGGGGGTTCAGTACGGAGACATACATCCTGCCGGCTGAGTTCTTGACCGTATTGGCGTCGGAGCCTGCGTTCAGACCTGCTCTGATGGGCTGCGAGCGCATATATACGCCGTCGTTGCCCTGGAGGATAAGGTCAACCCTGTACTTGTACATAAGGTCGGTTATCTGCTTTCTCAGTGCTATTGTCTCAGGGTCGCCTATATGCTCGCCGCTGGAGTAGGGTGACTTGTTCATGACCACTATCTTCCACGGGGCGGTGCTGTTCTCTAAGTCTTCCTTCAGCCACTTAATCTGCGCTTCGCTTATGGTGCCGTCGGAGTTCTGGTCGTTGGTGTTGAGCACTGCGAAGTGTACGCTGTTGTAATCGAAGGAGTAGTAAAGGCCTAAGCTCGACTTCTCCTGGAAAATCTCAGGAACAGCCAGATTAAAGGTATTTATCATGCTGTTTATGCCCTTGCCGTCCTGTCTGCCTGCGGTGGGCATGAGAATCGTCCTTGAAAGCTCCTCTGCGGGACCGTCCAGCGCCCACTGCCATTGTGTGGTGCTTGCGCCGTTTGCGGTCATGCTGCCTGCGTGCATTATGAAGGAGGTCTGCGGATAGGCATTAAGCGCCTGAACCAGTGTATTCTTATATATCTGATACTGAGCCTTTGTCTTGCCTCCCGATTCACTCATGTACAGGAAGGTGAAGTTTTCGCTGCCGCCCTTGGCGGTTGTGAAGGAGCCGATTTCGCTCCACCAGCCCTTAGCGGCGTCGCCCACACGGTAGAAATAGGTCTTGCCCTTCTGAAGTCCCGTGAGCTGAATTACATGGCGCAGGGCCTCAATCTGTGTCGTACCGAGGTTGAATATACCGAAGTCGCCTGCCGGGAAGCTGAGCTTAGTGACCTTCGTAACAGTTCTGATATTCGAGCCTGTGGTGGGCTGGCCCTTGAATACGGGCATAGCGCCGCCGCTTGCTGCGGGATAAATCTCAATATCCGTGCCTGTTACCGAGAGCTTTGTGTACCAGCTGATATTTACGCTTGAGGTGGTGTTCGCACCGAATACGGCCGTCTTCATCGACGGGAGCCTGAAGTCCGCACGGGTCGGGTTGACATCGACTTTTCCGCTGTAAGTATAGCTTACGTCATAGTCGCCGAGAGCGGTCGGGTTCTCGTCATTTGTTGCGGCTACAAGCAGCTCTGCGGCGGAAAGACCCATGGCCTCTATATCGTCGTCGGTAATGGCGCTGCTCTTTAAGTATTTCTTAACGTCGGCAAAGCTCTTGCCGTACTTTGTGTCTGTGTTCTCCAGAACAATTTCAAAGAAGGTCTTGTATGAGTTGCCCTTGTAGATAAGGTCCATAATCAAATCAAAGGCAACCTGAATATAGCTTGCTATCTCTCTTGCTTCGCCGAGGAAGTATGAGGTGATGTCGATTCTTGTGTTTGCAAGCAGGTCGTTTACAAGAATGTCGTCAAAGAGAACATCGAAAACTATATTGAATATGTCGTTTGCAAGTGTGCCGTCATAAAGGTTGTTTATAACGTCGTTGATGAATTCGTCCTCGGAGGAATCCTCATTGCCGAGTGTCATGTAAAGCATTGTTGAAACAAGTGCGTCGCCGAAGGTGCCTGCCTTGTTCGGGTCGCCCATGCCGTACTCCGCATAGAACTTGGTGCTGGGATATGAGGAGGCGGGAAGGGCCGCTATCTTCTTTGCGGCAGCCTTGACAAGCGTGTATGTATAGCTGCGGTTGTTCACATACCTGCTCATAAGCTGCTGGTCGATGGCATTCAGGAAGCTGATGACATTCTGGCCGGAAAGCACGGGAGTGCCGTCAATGCTGATGCCGCCGAAGAACAGGCTGTCGACCATATATTGAATGTTTATGCCCTCGACCTCTTCATAGTACTTAACGAAGCCGCCTGCCTTCTTGACCTTGTCAAGGAAGTCGTCTGCGAGGTTAAGCATAAACTTCTCCACATAGGAGGAGGCAACTGCGCCGAAGGAGGCGTTAAGTGCATGCTCTGTCCTGAAGGGGCTGCTCATATTCTCGCCGCCGTAGACAACGGGTGTTACATCGTCGCAGTCTACAAGGCTGAAGTCGGCCTTTAATACTGCTCCAGTGCCCTTAGTTAAGCCGATGAGCCTGTATGTAGTCGGGAAGCTCGTCAGAGCGGAGGACATAATGCCGTAGAGGATTTCGCCCTCGTCTGAGATTACGCTTGAAATATCGTTATAGTTTACCTTGCCGCCGATATGGAAGTGTATTCCCCCGTCAGCAAGAGTTTCACTGAGCTTGTAGTAATTCTTAATAAGCTCGGCGGAATGCATGCTCTCGACAACACGGTTCATGGGAACAAGACCGAAGTCGGAGACGAGTACGGGAGAATACCCGTCAGTCTTGGCCTGTGCCGCCTGAGCCTTTATCCAGTTAAGAAGGCCGTCAGTAATGATGCCGCCGTCTTCAGCTCTTGTGTTGCCGAACTCGGTAACGTCGGAGGTATACCTTGCGGTGTCGGCCATAATAAGGCGGATGCCTTCGGGCAGCTTTACCGCATATGAGAGTCCGCCAGCCTTGCCTGCGCCGGCTGCATATGTATCGTCAGCCAAATCATAGCCGAGGTCTGCATAAATCTCCTTAAAACGGGCGTGAGTAATGCCTGATACGCTCTCCTTATCGCCGTTTTCAAAGCTGAAGGCAGATGCGTTTACGTCGCCCTGGCCGTTTATGACAATGACCTGCAAAGCTCCGACGGTATCAGCCTCAAGCTGCAACAGCTTGTCCGCAAGGGCAAGGTGCGAAGCCTCGGAGCCGGTGGCCGTAAGGGAGCCGTTTACGATTAAATAATCGAGCTCGCCGTTTAAAGCCTTGTCCTTAACGCTTGCAAGAGCGGCGTCGATTATGCCCTCCATATAGCGGAATAAGGTATCCTTATTCCTTGCGAAGGCGGAGAAAGCTTCACTTCCGCTGCCCTGCTCTGCGGGGGTCATATAATTAATGTCTGTAAAAACTGCAACCGAAACATCGGGAGCATCGGTAGCGGCTGCCATGGGCACTGCCGAAAACAGCATTGCCACTGCTAAGATAAGGGACAGAAGCCTGACCTTTGTCTTGCCCTTAGGCTGAAATTTCATTAGAATTCCTCCCATATATATTTAATCGGTTAGCTCAAAATTGTAGATTCTGATTTATTATAATATATCATAATTTTTATGTAAATAGCAAATACCAATAATAGCCTAAAATGTAAGGTATGCAAGGCCTTTCCTTGACACTGTGCGGGCGATTTGATAGAATTCTTTAAGAATAAAAGGGTTAGAAGGATTAAGATGAAAAAAGAAATCGAGCTTTTGTCGCCGGCGGGAGACCTTGAATGTATTGACGCCGCCTTGTACTTCGGGGCGGATGCCGTATATGTGGGCGGCAGGATAATGCAGCTTAGGGCAGCCTCTGCCGCAATGACGGACGAGGCCTTAAATGAGGCGGTGAGACGGGTCCACGAAAAGGGCAGAAAAATATATGTGACCGTCAACTGCTTTGCGGACAACGGGGATATTGACCTCGTCGGCGCTTATGCAAAAGAGCTTTATGATATTAATGTGGACGCCGTCATAGTGTCTGACATCGGGGTGCTGGCCGAGGTAAAGAAACACGCACCGGACCTGGAAGTGCACATCAGCACGCAGGCAAACTGCCAGAACTTCATGGCGGCAAGGGTTTATTATGACCTGGGAGCCAAAAGAATAGTGCTTGCAAGGGAGCTTTCGATAGAGGATATTGCAGAGCTCAGGGCAAGGACGCCGAAAGAGCTGGAGCTTGAGGCCTTTGTCCACGGTGCCATGTGCATGGCCTATTCGGGCAGGTGCATCATAAGCTCGTTTCTGACGGGCAGGAGCGGCAACAAGGGCGAGTGCGCCCAGCCCTGCCGCTGGCAATATTCCCTTGTGGAAAAAAAGCGCCCCGAGCAGAGCTTTGACATAGAGGAGGAAGGGGAGTACACGGCCATTTTAAGCTCCCACGACCTCTGCGCCATAGAATTCTTAGACAAGCTCACAGAAGCGGGCGTGAGTTCCTTCAAAATTGAGGGCAGGATGAAGACCCCCTACTATGTGGCCACGGTGACCGACTCTTACCGCAAGGCGATTGACAGGACATACCCGATAAATGAACTCAGGGAGCAGCTTGACTGCATAAGCCACAGACCCTATTCCAGCGGCTTTTATTTCGGCGAGATGAAAAAGAATCATTATAACGACGGCGAGTACAGGCGCACCTGCGACTTTGCGGGCGTGGTGCTTGAGGACACAAACAGCGAGGGGCTGACCCTTGTTGAGCAGAGGAATTACTTTAAAAAGGGCGACACCTTGGAGCTTTTGTCCCCGCACAGCCTGAATGTAAAACTAAATGTCAACGAAATCATAGACAGCGAAGGCACAAGCCGAGAAACCGCCCACCTTGTAAAGGAGAGGGTGCTTGTAAACCTCGGCGCAGAGCTTAAAAAAGGCGATATCCTCCGCCGGCGGCTTTAAAACAAGCCGCCGACAGCGGGGGTTTAGCTTTTAAACGAGTTTGTGGAGAATAGATAGTAGTTTATGAAAAGATATTGTAAGGGAAAATACGGAGGTACAATAAATGGCGGGAAATAAAGATCTCACTGAAGCGAAGATAGCTAAGAATGACGAGTTTTATACGCAGTATGAAGACATACAAAAAGAAGTCAATGCGTACTTAGAGTATAATCCCGATGTATTCAGGGATAAAACCGTGTTGCTACCCTGTGACGACCCTGAGTGGAGCAATTTTACAAAGTTTTTTGCACAGAATTTTGAAAACTTCGGGTTAAAAAAACTTATAAGCACCAGCTACGCTGCGGACAGCAAGCCCTCTGATATCCCCTATCAGCTCACTCTCTTTGAGATGCTTGACCCGCAGTATGACGAAAATAAGACAAGAAGCCACGGTAAAATTTTTTCTCTGACAAGGGACAAGAACAAATCAGGAAATATAGATATCGACGACCTGAAATGGCACTATCTCGAGGGGGACGGGGATTTCAGGAGCGAGGAGATAAAGAAGCTGAGAGATGAAGCAGATATAATAATCACGAACCCACCCTTTTCTCTGTTCCGTGAGTTTCTTGCCTGGATTATGGAGGCGCAGAAGAGCTTTTTAATCATCGGTAATATGAACGCCATAACTTACAAGGAAGTATACCCATTGATTAAAGAAAATAAAATC
>JAAYOZ010000175.1 GCA_012520115.1 Clostridiales bacterium
ACCGGGACGGTCATATAGGTAACAGTCGTTTTACGGCTTCACCTTACAACCCGCCCCATGCCGACTCCCGGCACGGAAATTTGCTCCAAGTATCCGCTTATTCTAAGATTTCCGCTATTTTTTTGCTATTACTCCCCCTCTTTTGGCACAAATTTGAAAAATGAATTTTACAAACCTGCTACCCTCCGAAAAATTTATGCAAAAAAAATCAGTTCCTTTTGAGAACTGAAATATAAACTATTTGGTGCCGAATATCCTGTCACCCGCGTCGCCAAGACCGGGAACAATGTATCCGTGCTCATTGAGATGGTCGTCAAGACCGGCACAATAAACATCGACATCCTTATGATATTCTGTTAAAGCCTTTAAGCCTTCCGGAGCGGCAATGATGCACATAAACTTGATGCTCTTAGGATTTCTCTTCTTTATCTGCGAAATTGCGTTAATGGCTGAACCGCCTGTCGCAAGCATCGGGTCCATGACAAAGACGTCACGTTCCTCAATGTCTGCGGGAAGCTTGCAGTAATACTCCACGGGCTGCATATTCTCTTCGTTGCGGTAAAGGCCAATATGACCGACCTTTGCGGCGGGAACGAGAGCAAGCGCGCCGTCAAGCATGCCGGTTCCGGCACGAAGGATGGGAACGAAGGCAAGCTTTCTGCCCGAAATCACTTTGCAGTCGGCAATGCCGCAGGGAGTTTTAACCTTAACATCGAAAAGGGGCAGCGAACGAGTTGCCTCATAAACAATCAGCATTGCAATCTCGCTGACAAGATTACGGAATTCCTTTGTTCCAGTGTTCTCATCCCGTAAAAATCTCAGCTTATGCTGAATAAGTGGATGATCAAGAATTACGACCTGTCTTTCCACGTCTTTTCGCCCCTTCGTCAGTTATCTGCACTTTTCGCACTTGGTTGATAGTATCATATTTTTTTTTCTCTGACAAGAGAAATTTTTGATTTGTAAAATTTTTTTCACAACATCTTGTTTCTCAGCATTTTTTTAAAACAAATTGTAGAAAATGACGAAACCTGTCCGATTGTATTATTCTCATTTAAGAGTGATAAAAACTGTCTGTTTTAAGTATGGACATACAGACGATTCAGACTGACTGTTTGCCCGCAAATGGTACCGAATAACGGCTTCGGACACAAAACAGGCCGCCTTAAGCGGCGGCCTTAAATGTAATACTATTAATAGCCTAAAGCCTTGAGATAGTCACGGCTCATTTTGGCCGACTCAAGAGGCGTATTGTGCTTTGCCGGTCTGTCCTGCTCAACTACAAGCCACTTGCTGCCTGCCTTTTCGGCTGCCGCAAGAATCGATGGCATATCCTGAACGCCGTGTCCCACGGGTCTGAATGAGAAATCCTCTTCGTCGGCGTCTGCCTCTTCCTGAATGCCGATAAGCTCATAAAGCTTTGAGGGCTTGCCCTTTGACTTCATTGTGAAATCCTTGAGATGAACGACCGGTGAGCGGTCTTTATATTTAAGAATGTACTCAGCGGGGTCTACTCCGCCGACATTAACCCAGCAGGTGTCTATCTCGGTCTGAAGCAAATCGGCAGGTATCGAGTCATAAAGCACGTCAAGAACATACTTGTCGCCAAGCATTTTGAACTCAAAATCATGGTTGTGATAAAGCAGTATTACGCCCTGATTCTTGCACTCCTCACCTATTGCACGAATGTCGGCAATGGTGCTGTCAAAGTCGCCTGCCTCCGGCCTGCGGTCGCCGGGCAGATAAGGAATGGCTATATATTCGCAGCCGATTTCCTTATATGTTGCGATGACGTTTTTCATATCGGGCAAAAGCTCTTTAAGTGCCACATGGGCTGAAACAGCCTTTAGGCCGATTTCATCAAGCATTTTCTTCATATCTGCTGCGGAATAGCCGAACAGACCGGCAAATTCCACACCGTCATATCCGAATTCCTTAACCTTTTCAAGGGTGCCTCTGACATCCTTCTCCATCTCGTCCCTCAGCGTATAAAGCTGAATGGCTACCGGTAATGACATAGTTTATACCTCCGTTTTTGCTTCCTGTTTTTGGATATTATACATCGAATATGAGAATTTAGCAATAAAAAGAAGCAAATCCGCTCTTATTCGTCCTCTCCCAAACCGCCTGCGGAGAACAGCATTCTGTCGTTTGCAAGCTGCTTTTTGCTCTCTTTGCTGTACAGCTTAAGCAGGGCGTCGACGGTCATATTTTCACGCTCTTCGCCGCTTATATCAAGAATAATCCTGCCCGCATCCATCATAATCGTTCTGTTGCCGATGCTAAGAGCGGCGTTAATATCGTGGGTAATCATCATTGTGGAGGTTTTGGAATACTCCACAAGCTCCTTAGTAATGTCGAGGATTTTAACGGCGGTATTCGGGTCGAGTGCGGCCGTGTGCTCATCGAGCAGCAGCAGTGAGGGGTCGGCGATTGTGCTCATTAATAGGGTCACCGCCTGCCTTTGTCCGCCCGATAATAGACCGATTTTTGTTTTAAGTCTGTTTTCAAGGCCTAAATCGAGCTTTGACAACAGCTCAACAAAGGCTTCCCTGTCGGCCTTGTTTATGGCAAAGATTTTGCTCTTTGACTTTCTTGCATATGCAAGGGAGAGGTTTTCCTCAATTGTAAGCGAGGGGGACGTGCCCTTCATGGGGTCCTGAAAAATACGGCCTATCTTTTTTGCCCTGATATAATCGGAGACTAAGGTGATGTTCTCGCCTTCAAGATATATTTGTCCGCTGTCTGCGAGCAGGGAGCCTGCAATCAGGTTGAACATAGTGGACTTGCCGGAGCCGTTCGAGCCGAGAACGGTTACGAAATCGCCCTTTTTCAGCTCGAAGCTGAGGTTGTCGATGGCCTTATTCTCATTGACGGTGTTAGGATGGAACACTTTTGTGACATTGCACAGCTTTAAAATCGTATCAGACATTTTTGCTCCTCCTAACCTTTTTGATTTCAGCCCTTGCGACAGGCAGAGCAAGTGAAATTGCGACTATTAAAGCGGAAATCAGCTTTAAGCCGTAAGCCGGCAGAAGATTTACCTTTAATGCTATCGCAATTATAATCTGATAGGCGACAGAGCCGACTATTACGGAGAAAATTCCGAGGATGACGCTCCTTTTGCCTATTATCGCCTCGCCGATAATAACCGAGGCAAGACCGACGACCACCATGCCCGCACCGATGTTGACATCTGCGGACTTCTGGTACTGGCTCAGCATTGCGCCCGACAAGGCAACGCAGGCGTTGCCGAGCATAAGGCCTGCACATTTTGTGACGCTTGCGTTAATGGAGGACGCCCTTACCATTTCCTCATTGTCACCGGTTGCTCTGATTTTAAGACCGAATTTAGTCTTAAAGAATGCCGATAAAAAGGCGAAAACTAAAAGTGTTACGCCTATTGTAACGATGCTTCTGACGGTTCCGACAGAGAGCTTTGTAACCTTTTCAATGAGGGAAAGGACTGTTTCGGAGGCGAATAATGAGATATTCGCCCTGCCGCCCATTATAGCAAGATTAATGGTATATAAAGCGGTCATAGTTAGTATGCCCGCAAGAATCGTCTGAATTTTAACCTTTGTATGAAGGATTCCGGTGACAAGGCCGGCAACGGCTCCGGTCAGAATTGCGGCGACCAGAGCGAGAATGGGGTGACCCTTTGCGGCTACTACCGCCGATACAGCAACACCAAGCGTAAACGAACCTTCAACGGTAAGGTCCGCAACATTAAGTATTCTGAATGTCACATATACTCCCATTGCCATCAGTGCGTATATCATTCCAAGCTGTATCGCACCGGTTAAAAGTAAAGCCATAATACTACCTCTGAAAATAAATCTTCTAAAAACTATCTATCATCAGGGCAATGAAGCCCTGATGATAGATTTTTGTTTGTTATTAGTTGCTGTTCTCTCTTGTAACAGCGATAAATTCCTCTGCATTTGCGGGAAGGGTGATGTTAAGAGCCTTGCTTACGTCGGTATTGATAACCTTGGCATAGTCGGTTACATACTCGACAGCTGTCTCTGCAGGCTTTGCGCCCTTGAGAATCTTATCAACCATTTTTGCAGTGAGCTTTCCTAAGGTCACATAGTTGATGCCTACTGTTGCAAGGCCGCCTTCCTTAACCATTGAGTCGGCGCCGCAGAAGATGGGCTTCTTGGCATCAAGAGCAAGCTGTGCATAGGTGTTCATGCCGGAAGCAACCGTATTGTCGTCAGGAGTGTAGAAAGCATCAACACTATTGATGATAGAAGCGACTGCCTGCTGAAGGTCGGCAGTTGCGGCTACATTAGCCTCTTTATAGGCGATACCGTTCTCATCGCAGTACTTCTTGGCTTTTTCAATGTTGGATACGGAGTTGGCTTCACCTACATTGTATACAAAGCCGATTGTCTTAATTGAGGGAACAAGCTGCTTTGCAAACTCAAGTGTCTTGTCAACCGGAATTGAGTCGGATACGCCTGTGATATTTCCGCCCGGTGCGTTGATGGCATCAACAAGGCCTGCGCTTAACGGGTCACTGACGGCGGAGAATACTACGGGCTTGTCGGTTATAGCCGATTTAGCAGCCTGCGCAGTGGGTGTTGCGATAGGAACATAGATATCAATGTTTTCTGTGGCAAGGCTTGTGTAGATTGAGGGCAGGAGTGACATCTGTCCGTTTGCGTTCTTGAGAACTATCTCTGCTTTGTCCTCGGTATAGCCTAAGGCTTTAAGCTCTGCGACTATGGTGTCACGGATTTCATTGAGCGAAAGGTGCTCTAAAGGTTGAATAACAGCGATTTTTACTTTTTTGGTTTCTGCTCCGGTATCTTTTGTAGGCCCGTCAACATTTTGTTTTGAGCAAGCAAAAAGAGTAAAAACAAGTGAGAATACTACCAGAGCGCCGATGATTCTTGCAAACTTTTTCATAAATAAACTCCCCTTTTTGTTATTTACCGATAGGCTGCTCACGCGTACAGCAGATTCTCGGCGGTTGATTTGCTCTTTTCGCTGTTGGGCAAAAAGAAAAGACCCATCCTTATAAAACTATAAGGACAGGTCATTAATACCTGCGGTGCCACCTTATTTGGCCGTTATGCACGACCCACTCAGCGAGATGCCAACACATCTCCGTTCCTTAACGCAGAATCACGTCCTCGATACTCGGCAATATGCCTTTCACTCAGCCCTCAGCGGTCCATTTACTGACCTGCATCTCGATGAACTTTCCACCACCGTTCACTCTCTGTGCGCGCATATATCAGCTTGATCTCCGCTTCATCGGTTTAATATTAAATTGTGAGACGATAATATCACGGTGCTTTTTGTTTGTCAACATTAATTTATAAAAATACCATTTTTTATTAAAATTGCCTATCAGAGCTAATTAATAGCCCCCTGAGCTTATTATAATTATACATTATTCCTTCGTCAAAATCTATTCTCAAGCCCTGTTCAATTATACTCTCGATACGCTCGGCAAATGAGTAAAGCTCAATGAGATTCTTATTTTCTGCTTTATCCCCCTTGTTTTCAAGGGCATTTGTCAGTTTTTCCGAACAGGCCTTAATGTATTTTATTGTGTTTATATCAATTCGGTGATAGTAAGTATATGCAAAAAATGCCTTTGACTTGCCGCTTGATACTGGAAAGTAAATCGGCCTGCCGGAATAATAGGCCCTTAAATGCTCTTTGTAAAAATCCTTAATAAAATAATTGTCGAGCACTTTTAAAGGTGAGCCGTGAGATGTACCGCCCGTTGACAGAGCCTTTGCAATGAATTTCATATTCTCCGAATGGGTACTCTCGCCGAAAACTGCCTTTATAAAGTCTGAAACCCGGCTGCTTAAATCATCAGGCAGCCCCTTATTTCTTGCGCCCACAATAACAAGGTTATTCTTAACGGGCTGAAAAGTCTTGTATCTGTCCTCTTTCCACTCCCCGCCCGCAAAGGCTAAGCCGTCAAAATCGGGCGAATAACGGCCCAAAATACACCCTACAGAATAAGATAAAAGGTGGGTGATTTCAGTCCTCAGATCAGGCCTTCTGATGCCTATATCCTTTTCGGAAGGGGTCGGGTCGAGTAAATCCCCCAGCCCAAAGGCTTCAATAAAAAGCTTATTTGCTTTTTCCTGCCTGACTTTCTGCTCTTCAATTTTCCCGCTGATTATTTCCTCGAGCTCTTTAAAGCAATCCTCAATCAGTATCATAAAAATTCCGTTTCATTTAATCAAAAATTCCCGCAAGGGTTGAAGTTAAACGCATTTTGAATATCGGTCAATAAAATTCTATCCGATACAAAAGGAAGCGTCAAGGTTTTTATGCCATTACTTTTTCACTCGGAAAATTATAAATTCAAAACAAAAAATTTTAAATTAGCCCCTCTAAACTGTAACCCAATTTGTTATTCAACATATCATATTCTTGAAAGCATGAAAGGAGGAACGATTTATGGGTTGCTTATCCGGAAACAATAGCTGCTTGGTTCTGATTCTTTTACTCTTACTCCTTGCCGATAACAACGACAGACACTGCTGCTAAATGCTGTTAATTAGTTGCGAAAAGGCTGTCTGCTCCGGGCAGCCTTTTTGTTGTTGTTTTTTTGCATAAAAATACGGACAAGGTTATGAGCTTGAAAAAATATTAATAAAAAGTACCAGATTTTTCTTCAAATATTAATAATTAAATTATAGCGGGAACTTGACAAAATCAAACAAAAAGTGGGATAATAACTTTAACTTGTGCAGTAAAATTGCATCAGAAAATGTATTATGTAAAAGGATCTGGCTAAATTTAGCTGCGGTGACCATATGCGTGTTATTACAGGAATTGCTAAAGGCAGGCGTCTTTTAACCCTGGAGGGCAATGATGTCCGCCCCACTTCCGAAAGGGTAAAAGAAGCAATTTTCAGTATAATTCAGTTTGAAATTGAGGGCAGAAGGGTCTTAGACCTTTTTGCCGGCTCGGGTCAGCTCGGCATTGAGGCTTTAAGCAGGGGCGCTCAGAGTGCGGTCTTTATTGACGCTTCAAAAGCTGCTACGGACATAATAAAGAAGAATCTTGAAAATGTGGGCCTTGCCGAAAACGCCGTAGTAAAGACCACCAATGCGCTGACCTTTCTTGAAAACTATAATTCATTTTTCGATATAGCCTTCGTCGACCCGCCCTACTCGCAGGGCCTTGTAACCGCTGCACTTGAAAGGCTTCCCATGTGCATGTCCGAAAGCGGCATAATTATCTGCGAAACCCCCGCATCTGAGGAGCTTCCGGCCGAAGTGGGCTTTTTAAAGCTTTACAGGACCTATAAGCACTCAAAGACTGCTTTGAGTGTATACAGACCAGCCTGAAACGCTTATAAAAATTCAAGGAGATAAGCTTATGAGAAGAATAGCTGTTTGCCCCGGAAGTTTTGACCCTATTACTCTCGGTCATCTTGACGTTATCACCAGAACCGCTAAGATGTTTGACAAGGTTTTAGTCGTGGTAATGACAAATTTCAGAAAGCCCACCGGCAGCTTTACCGTTGCCGAAAGGATGGACTTTATAAAAAGGTGTACTTCAGACCTTCCGAATGTAATAGTCGACTCTTACGACGGCTTACTGTTCGAATATGTCGAAAGCCGTGGCGCAATCGCCATTGTCAAGGGACTGAGGGCTGTTTCCGATTTCGAGGATGAGTTTAAACAGGCCCTTACAAACAAGATTTTACGTCCGTCCGTTGAAACGATTTTCATGGTTACAAGCTCGGAATACATGTTCCTCAGCTCAAGCGTAGTCAAGGAGGTCTGCGGATTCGGCGGTGATATTTCTGCATTTGTTCCTGAAGTAATTCGTGAGGATATTATAAAAAGAATTGGAAAGGGTGGCAAAACCAAATGAATGTCGACCAAATGTATGACAGAATAGAAGAACTGCTCGATGAGGGCAAGCCGTCTTTATTCGGCGGAAATACTAAGGTCAATGCTGAGGAGATTCGCTCGCTTATTAAGGAAATCAGATTGAAGGCTCCCGAAGAGCTTGCTCAGGCAAGGCGAATCGCAGCAGAGCGCAAGGATATCCTTGCAGCCGCTGACGAGGCAGCAGAGGCCAAGATTAAAGAGGCAGAAAGAATTGCCGACAAGATTGTTTCGGAGCATGAGATTACATTAAAGGCAAAGGCAGTTGCAAACGAGATTATTACCGAGGCTAAGGAACAGGCCGCAGAAATAATCGAAAAGGCAAGAGCCAGCTCTAACGACATAATCGACAACGCTCAGAAATGGGCTATGGATATGCGCTCAAGCGCAAGCGAATTCGTTGAAAGCATTATGACCGAGAGCGATGAAATTCTTGAGGAAGCATACAAGGATTTCGCAAAGAATCTTGAGAAGGTCAGGACTGCCCGCAGGCAGCTTAAAAACGCGTCAATCAAAAAGGGCGTACTTCCCAAGGAATAAAACATAATTTATCCGAACAAGTTTCTTTAAAGTAAACATTTTTTTGTCCGCCTTCGCATATTAGTTAGTTGAGAAGAAGCAATAAAACTTGCGAGGTGCGGACATGTTTGTATTTTCGGTAAAATCATTGAAGCTCAAGCTGATTGCAATTATTTCTCTTGTACTTATCGCCTGCGTTGTTTTTATTTATATCTCAAAAAGGGATAAGCCTGCCGCAGCGGGCAACGCAATCAATTATTCCGCCACAAACGAAGACGAGCGCAGGGCTTTCCTGTCTCAGTTCGGCTGGGAGACAGCCGAAGAGCCTTTGGAGGTCGTCGAAGTCATCATCCCTTCTGAATTTGATGACGTTTATGAGAGCTACAACAAAATTCAGCTTGAACAGAACCTTAACCTGAAGCTGTACTCCGGTTACAGGGTCAAGCGCTGGACCTATGAGATAACCAATTACAAGGGCTATGAGGGCAAAAAGGGCTACATAAGAGCCAATCTGCTCGTTTACGACGGACGGGTAATCGGCGGTGACATCTGCTCAGTGGAGCTTGACGGCTTTATGCACGGCTTTAAGAATCCTAATGCTCCAGCGGAGAAAACCACCGGCAAGGCAGAAGCAACTACTGTGGCCGAAACCACCACAGCCCCAAAGAAGTCAAAGGCAGGCTCGGTATAGGTCTGCTAAAAAAGAATAGTAAGTTTTAAGCAAGGAGAGTTCCCTGCTTAATTTATTTAGAATATTCAGCTTTTGACTGTTCCCATGCAATAAATAATTTGTCAGCCCTGCTCATAAATGGCCATTTAACTATTGATATTATGTATTATTTGTGCTAAAATCAATGAAGATTGTTATGAAAATAAAGGAGCATGATTTTATGAGCAAAACAGTACTGAAATTATTTTCAGTTGCACTTGTTATTACTCTGTTCGCAGCGATGTTTGCTACTCCCGCCGCAGATATCAAGCTTACAGCCGCTGAGAATATAGTA
>JAAYOZ010000176.1 GCA_012520115.1 Clostridiales bacterium
GAACCTCTCTATTATTGCATCTGCGATTCTCTTGCTTGCAAAACCGTCGCCGTAGGGATTCTTGGCCTTGCTCATTTTTTCATATTCCTGACTATTGTTTAACAGCTCATCAATCATATTGAAAATTACTTGCTCGTCTGTTCCCGCAAGCTTTAAAGTTCCCGCTTCTATGCCCTCCGGACGTTCCGTTGTGTCCCTTAACACGATTACGGGCTTTCCTAAGGAAGGAGCCTCCTCCTGAATGCCGCCGCTGTCTGTCAGAATAATATAAGAGCGGTTCAGGAGATTATGGAAGTCCACAACATCCATCGGCTCTACAAGCCGCACCCTGTCACAATCACCGAAAACATCATTTGCAGCCTTAACTACAAGGGGGTTTAAGTGTACGGGGTAAACTACCTTGATGTCACTGTATTTTTCAACAATACGCTTGATTGCGGAAAACATACGATACATAGGTTCGCCGAGGTTCTCTCTCCTGTGAGCGGTAAGAACGATTAAGCGGCTGTCTTCAACCCAGTCCAGAAGCTCTAAGGGATAACCTTCCCTGACCGTGGTTTTTAATGCGTCGATTGCCGTATTGCCCGTTACTAATATCGATTCATCCCTTTTACCCTCAGCGAGAAGGTTCTGACGGCTAAGCTCTGTCGGAGCAAAGTGAATGTCTGCCAATGTGCCTATAAGCTGTCTGTTCATCTCCTCCGGATAGGGAGAGTATTTATTATAGGTGCGAAGTCCCGCTTCAACATGGCCTATTGCCACTCTTTGATAATAGGAAGCAAGGGCGCCTGCAAATGCGGTTGTAGTATCTCCGTGAACAAGGACCAGATCCGGGGTAACCTGTTTAATAACTTCTTCCAAACCCGCAAGAACTCGGGCGGTTATTTCCGTTAAGGTCTGACCCGGTTTCATAATGTCAAGATCATAATCCGGAACAATATTAAAAGCATTAAGCACCTGATCAAGCATCTGCCTGTGCTGTGCGGTTACGCATACGATTGTTTCAATTTCCTGTCTTGTGCGAAGCTCCTTAATCAGAGGAGCAAGCTTAATAGATTCGGGACGGGTACCGAATACCGTCATTACCTTAATCTTTTTCATTTTAACCTGCCATACTTATTTTGTTTCAGCCCTGTGCTGCGAAAATCTTACCAATCTTATTTTTTGTATTTAAAAATAAACTTTACATTATTGTCATAAAACCTTTTAAGACGTTTCGGCTCTTTTGCGATTCTGTAAAGCCATTCAAGGTTAAGCTTGATAAATATTGACGGTGCGCGCTTTTTTGCACCGCTTAAAACATCAAAGGAGCCGCCGACACCTACAAAGATGCCTTTTTCAACTAAGTCAACGCATTCATTGATAAAAAACTCCTGCCTGGGCATTCCCAAAGCAACCAGTACTATATCAGGCTTTGTCGCTGCTATTTCCTCTTTGAGTTTTTCCTCATTCTGATTGTATCCGTGATATGCTCCGGCTATTTTAGCGTTTGGATAATTCTTCTCTATATTCTCTTTAAAAGCTTCCGCTATTTCGGGCTTTGCGCCATATAAAAAAATGCTTTTGCCCTGATTATCAGCGCATTCAAGCAAAAACACACAAAGGTCAACGCCTGTTATTCTTTCATTAACAGGATAGTTTAATGACTGTGCGGCTTTTACTAAGCCTATACCGTCAGGAACAACACAGGTTATATCCTTATATAAAATGTTTTTATACTTTGAATCCTTGTCCGCAAGCATAAAAGCTTCGGGATTGGCGGTAACAATAATCATTTTACCGCTTTCCCCGAGGACCTTTTTTGTATGCTCATAAAACTCGGCTTTGGTTCCTTTATACAGCCTTTCAAACAGTTCCTTCATTTATAAACCTCAGACCCTATTTGTTTAGTATTTTCAGCCATTCATCCATTACGTTTTCCTTGCTGAATTTTTTAGCCTTTTCACTTGCGTTTTTGCTTAACTCTGAACAAAGGCCATCGTCATTCATCAGTTCCTCAAGGGCGCTTATAAAGGCGGCTTCGTCATTATCGGGGATAAGAAAGCCGTCTTTTTTGTTATCTATAATTGCCTCGGGGCCTACCCTGACATCAAAGGCTACGGGGACACAGCCCTGCGACATTGCCTCGACAAGGGCTATTCCGAAGCTCTCATATCTTGAGGTCATGGCATAGATTCCTGACTGAGAAAGCTCCTTTATGACCTCACTATGGGGCAAAGCACCCGTAAAAATAACGCTTTTCTCAATATTAAGGGCAGCTGCCATATCCTTTAATTTTCTTTCAAGCTCGCCCTCGCCGATAATTTTTAAGGTCCATTCGGGATACTTCGGGGCGATACGTGCCCACATTTCAAGAAGTCTTTCAAAATTCTTGTCATAGTGAAGCCGGCCCACTGAAACTACTTGCGTTAGTCTATCCTCAGTGTTTTCAGGCACAAAAATATCAATAAAGTTCGGAATCGAAACAAGCTTTGTATGATTGTTTTGCTTGCTCATTTCAGCGCCGATTTCATCAACTGCCCTGTCTGTAAGCAAAACAAAATAATCAATGTTATTATATTTTGACTTGAAATCCGAAAACAGCTTTTTGTCAAAAGCATGGTCAACATGTAGCTGCGCTATTTTTAGTACATTTGCGTTGCCGTACTTTGATAATAAGATATTGTTTTCATGACGGGTAGAAATAATTGTGCCTTCTTTTATTCTGCAAAAAGCTTTTTTTACTGAGTTCTTTTTCTGGTAAAGCACATTAACGGCAACGAAAAACTCTTTTATGGCTTTAAAAAGACGCATCCTCTTGACTGCGTCAATGAGCTCCTTGCGATTAGGTAAAACAGAGGTAAGATATGTCACTTTAACCTTACTGTCAAGCAGATAGGCAGGCTCGCCGAAATTATAAGTGCATAATATTTCAACATCAAAACCCTTTTCCACAAAGGCATTTGCCATTGAAACAATGATTCTCTCTATTCCGCCGTGCCTTAAATGTAAGGATGTGATGTATATCTTGTTCAAAATAAGTCACCTGAAATTAATCATTATAATCGGTAAAAAGCACGTCTTTTATATTACCTTATATAGCAGGTTTTGTCAATTAACATTGAATATTCTTATATTAAGGCTGATACTGCTGAACTGTCTGAGTACTTCTGAAAATACTGATTTAGGCTTTGTAACACTTTTGTAATTATTGCATTATTTGCTCTGTCTGTCAAGTTTTCAGCCTGCTGGCCGCCAATAACTGCTTCAGGATGGGCTTTGCTTTATATGAGTGCCTTCGGGTCTTGCGTCTTAGGTACCAAAAAATCAGGGAGCCTTGCGGCTCCCTTTTTGCGGGGGCTGAGCTTTGCTTTAGCCCTCGCTATTATTTTCATCTGACTTTTGTTTGGACTTATCGCCGTAGCGTTTCTTTACACATTCGGTCAGAAGGTATTCTATCTGTCCGTTAAGTGAACGGAAATCATCCTCAGCCCAGGCGGCTAATTTATCGTAAAGCTCGGCGGACAAACGCAGTGGTATCTGTTTTTTCGGCTTGCTGTTCATTTTATTAATAGAGTGAGCCGCTGTTGACTATGGGCTGGGCTTCCTTGCTGCCGCAGAGGACTACAAGCAGGTTGGAAACCATAGCGGCCTTGCGCTCTGTGTCAAGCTCGACGATTTCACGCTCGCTGAGTTTCCGCAGCGCCATATCGACCATGCCGACGGCACCCTCGACTATGAGCTTGCGGGCGTCGATAATTGCGCTTGCCTGCTGCCTCTGAAGCATTGCGGCTGCAATCTCGGGAGCATAGGCAAGGTGGGTTATGCGGGCCTCCACAATTTCAAGTCCCGCAATCTCGACCTTGGCCTGAAGCTCCTGACGAAGCTTGACGGCGACTTCCTGGCTGCTGCCTCTGAGTGAAAGCTCATCGGCCTCAGCGTCGTCATCCCAGATATCATAGGGATAGAGCCTTACGATGTTGCGAAGGGAGCTGTCCGCCTGATTGGACAGGAATGAAATGTAGTTGTCAACATTGAAAACAGCCTTAGCGGCATCGATAACACGCCAGACTATGACAACGCCGATTTCAATGGGGTTGCCGAGCTTGTCGTTGATTTTCTGCTTATTGTTGTCCAGAGTCATAATCTTCAGTGAAATTGCCTTGCCGGAGGCGGAATCCGTCTGCTCGTTCTTATCCGCTCTGTTTGCCGGCTTTGCCTGCAGTTCGGCAACGCCCGCCGCCGTAAAGGATACAGTTGTGGCGCTGCGCTTTGTGGGATTGACCGCAGTAACAAAGGGGTTTACAAAGAAGAAGCCGGGGCCCTGCAATGTGCCGTAGTACTTACCGAAAAGAGTCAGCACCAATGCCTCATTGGGCTTTAAGACCTTGAGACCCGCAAAAAGAACCGGGCAGACAAACATACTCATAACTGCAGAAACGATTATGAGCACCGCACCAAAAAGCGGGTTACCTCCTCGTCCTTCTGCCCTTGCGGCCGTGCTTATGCCTACGATTAAAAGCACCACAAAGAGAAGCATAGCAAGTATATTGAGAATAAGAGCCGCCATGCCGCTCTTGCCCTTGATTATTTTCTGCTCAGAGAATAGTGAATTGTTCTGCATACTAAACCTCCTTTATCAATTTGATATCATAATGATATCAGGGTTCAGGTGATTTGTCAATATCTTCTTGTAATATTTTGTAAATCGGATACGGATTTTATTTGACATTTCCGCAATTGAAGATAAACTGTAATTAACACTTGAATTTGGAGGCTGTTATGGCTGTTTTAAACGATGATTTCACTTCAGATATAAGGCTTGCGGCGTTAAACACGGGCAGAATGAGCTTTAAGGGCAGGCTGTTCGATGCCGTTAAATTCATTGAGGAGTTTCAGCTGCTTGACGAAAGTCTCTGGGTGACCTTCGCAGAGGTTTTTCGTCACGATTCCGACGACATAGACCTCGGCTGGAGGAGCGAATACTGGGGCAAAATGATGCGTGGCGCCGTGCTTGTCTATAAATACACCAATAATGAAAAGCTGTATGAGCTATTGGAGAGAACCGTCAGGGACTTGCTGACGACGGCGGACGCACAGGGCAGGATAACCACTTACAGCATAGAAAAGGAGTTCAACGGCTGGGATATCTGGGGCAGGAAGTATGTACTGCTGGGCCTTCAGTACTTTCTTGAAATATGCGATGATGAGGAATTATCTGAGGGAATAATCGCTGCCATGTGCCGGCATGCGGATTATATTATAGAGCATATCGGTCTTGCTGAGGGCAAAACACCTATTACACACACCTCCTCCTTCTGGGGCGGGGTCAACTCCAGCTCTTTGCTTGAGCCGATTGTAAGGCTGTATAAGCTGACAAAAGATAAGAAATACCTGGATTATGCGCTGGAAATTGTGGAAACGGGCGGCTCAAAGGATTTCAATATCTTTGACGCAGCTTTAAAGGGAGAGCTGTATCCATATGAGTGGCCCGTAACAAAGGCCTATGAGATAATGTCCTGCTTTGAGGGCATTTTGCAGCTTTTCACGGTAATAAAGAATCCAGATTACTTGAAAATGGTCACGAATTTTGCACGGCTTGTGATTGATTCCGAAATAACGATTTTAGGCAATGCGGGCTGCACACATGAGCTGTTTGACCACTCGAAGGTCAGGCAGTTTGACCCTGCATTTACGGGCATAATGCATGAGACCTGCGTTGCGGTCACATGGATGAAGCTGTGCTATCAGCTGCTTTGTCTTACGGGGGACTGCCTTTATGCAGACCAGATAGAAAAGACTGCATTGAATGAGCTTATCGGCAATGTAAACTATGAAAAAAACGAGCAGGCCGGTGTGGTTCTGCCCGTGGACAGCTACTCTCCCCTGCTATATGCAAACAGGGGTCAGGCGGTAGGCGGCAAAAAGCAGATTTCGGACAGCTTCTATTACGGCTGCTGCGCTGCTATCTCTCCTGCGGGCTTCGGTATTGCTGCGTTATCCTGTGTAATGCAGGGCAAAGACGGATTTACAATAAATATGTATCACGACGGCACGGCTGAGGCGAAAACGCCTGAGGGCGGGGATGTTCTTATTAATATTGAGGGCGGCTACCCTGTCAGAGGCAAAATAAAAATCCGCCTTGACTTAAGTCAAGACAGCGAATTTGCCCTGAAATTAAGGATTCCCGCTTGGAGTGAGAGTACAAGGCTGCTTGTCTGCGGTGAGGAAATCGAGGCGTATAAGGGCGCTTATGCCGAGATTAAGAGGCTTTGGTGTGACGGGGATGTTATTGAGCTGGATTTTGATATGAATGTAAAGGTCATTGAGGCTGAGGATATTGACCCGAATGCCTCGGAGGCTGCAAAGAAACACTTTGCTTTGATAAGAGGGCCGATTGTGCTTGGACGTGACTCATGTATAGAGGGCGAGGGCATAAAGACGCCGATTAAGACTGAAGGCGGCAGGGTCAGAATCAGCAGTATTACACCTGCGACATTTGAGGGAGTTAAGGCAGAACAGTGCTATAAGATTGCATTTACGAGCGGTCAGGCCATAAAGGTCATTGACTATGCTTCTGCGGGCGGCAAATGGACTGCGGACAGGATTATCTCCGCATGGTCTAATAAGGAGTAATTAAGAGAGCTGATTCTTGATTATCATATCCGCAATATACTTAAACACCGGGGGGCAGTCCTTTGTGGACGTGCTTCCCTTTTCTTTCATCACAACGATTACATATTCGGGCTCTTCCGCCGGAAAATAGCCGGCAAACCAGGTCACCACAAGCTCCTTGCCGTTTTCATACTGGCCTGTCTGGGCGGTGGCGGTCTTGCCTGCGGCGGTGGCGTTATCGGGCTTTGCGGTCGCTCCGTTGCCGTTGTCGACGGTCTCTTTCAACAGCGCAGAGACCCTTTTTGCGGTGCTTTCCTTCATTATCCTGTCCGCCGAAGGGGGCATATAATAGGCGTATTCGTTGCCCTTTTCGTCGAGCATTGACATCAGCACATAAGGCTCTCTGTAATAGCCGCCGTTTGCGATGGCAGCATACATGGCGGCAATCTGCAGGGGTGTGGCAAGCAGCTTGCCCTGACCGAAGCTGAAATTGGCAAGGGCGGCGGGGCTTATAAGCTCGCTTTCCTCGGGTATGCTGCCCGCTGCGGAAACAAGGCCGTCGGAGAGCTTGATTTCCCTGCCAAAGCCGAAGGCGGTCGCCATTGAATAGACCTTCTCATAACCTACTTGCGCCGCAAGCTCAATAAAGTAAGTGTTGCAGGATTCGGCTATCGCCCCCGCCATATCAAGAACGCCGTGGCCGCTGCGGTTATAGCACCTGAAGCGGTTGTTGCCGATTTGCACATAGCCCTTGCACTCGCTCTGCAAGTCCTCCTTTATACCGCTCTCTATTGCTGCGCTTGCGACTACGGGCTTAAAGACAGAGCCCACCGAATATGCCATAAGCGCCCTGTTTAAGAACGGGGCGTTTTCCGCCTTTAATGAGGCTGAGGGGTTATTCGGGTCAAATATGGGGCGGCTGGCAAGGGCAAGGATTTCGGAGGTGTCCGCCTTTAGAACCACTACCGCTCCCATTTCGATATCATAGGTGTCGAGGGCGGTTTCGGCGATTTTCTGAAGCCTTTTATCGAGGGTGAGCATTATTCCTGCCGGGGAGTTATAGTTCTCGTCATTTATGCTTATGCCCTCGCCGATAAGCGCCTTGCCCGTGCCGTCAACGCCGAAGCTGACGGAGATTTTGCCCGAATTTTTGGAAAGCAGCTCGTCAAAGCTCTTTTCTATTCCGCTTACGCCCTTTTTCTCATCGGGGCTAATATAGCCGATTAAATGGACGGCGGGCTGCTCCTCCTCATATCGCTCATAGGTAGTGATGTATTTGATTTCGGGGGTGTTGCCTCTTATACCGCCCACGGGATAAACTGCGGGCAGGCCTTTCTGGAGGTTTTGCTTAATGAGGCTCTTATCCACACTTGTGAGCAGGTTGTCAATCTGGGACATCACATTGGCAGAAGGGATGACGGCGGCGTAAATGCGCTTTTTTGTGTTGACCAACAGCTCGCCGTTGCGGTCGTAGATGGCTCCCCTGCTTTCGGCGATGTTTATGGTTCGTTTATTAGACTGTGTGGAGACCGAGGCGCTGAAGGGGCCTAAGTTGATTTGAAGGATTCTGATTGCTACAGAGCACAGCATCAGCGCAAAAACAGAGAACAGAAAAATTAGCCTTTTACCCACACCCATCACCTTACAAAAGAAAAATACCGACAAAGCAAAGCTTCATCGGTATTATTATTGACATTCGGCTGTTTTATATACTGCTTATCGCAGAACTGCGCCCAGCTCAGCGAGGGCTTTAAGAGCCTTCTTAACGGCTGAATCTGCCTCTTCGTCGGTCAAAGTTCTGTCTGAAGCACGAAGCGTCAGGCTGAAGGCGACGCTCTTTTTGTCACGCTCAATCTGCTCGCCCTGATATACGTCAAAGAGCTTTACGCTTTCGAGGTTTTTGCCGATAGCGCTTTCGATTGCCCTCTGAAGCTGAAGCACGGGAGTGCTTCTGTCGCAGACGACTGCAATATCCCTCTTGAGTGACGGGAATTTCGGCAGCGGCTTGTAGATTTTTTCGGTGCTTCTCAGCTCATAAACTGAGTTCAGGTCGATTTCGGCCACATAGGCTCTTGTGCCGATTTCGAAGTTAGAGAGCACCTTCGGGTGGATTTCGCCGAGAATGCAGACACTGCGGTCAGCGACTATGATTTCTGCGGTTCTGCCCGGGTGATATGAAGGATTGTCCTTAACAGGGCGGATGTCCATGCTCTTTATGCCGATTTTGTTAAGATACTCGTCCACAATGCCCTTGAGCACATAATAGTCGCTGTCTGCACCGTAAAGGCCGAGGATGAGCTTGGGAGTTTCCGTTGCAAGCTCGTCATCACTCTCCCACGGCTCGTATTCAGTTGCCATTTCATAGACGGCGGCCTCCGGGTTGCGGTTCTTGTAGTTATGGGCAAGCACCTGAAGTATGCCGGGCAGGGCGGTGGTCCTCATAACGCTGGTATCCTCGCCGAGGGGATTCAATATCTTTATGCTGTTCCTCTTTTTGCTGTTTTCAGGCAGGTTGATTTTGTCGTAGGCCTTGGGCGAAATGAAGGAATAGGTGATGATTTCCGAAAGGCCTAAGGACAGCATGAGGTTGTTGGTGTCCTCTAAGAAATGCTGATACTCGGTCAGATAGCCGCCGGCAACTCCCTCTAAGGGCTTGTCGGGGATGTTCTCATAACCGTAGAGTCTTGCGACTTCCTCGGCTATGTCGGCCTGCTGCTGAAGGTCACCTCTGAAGGTGGGAACGATGATTTCATCGTCCTTGACCTCTATTTCAAGGCTGTTGAGATATTTAATCTGCTGTTCTCTGGAACAGTCAATGCCTATGAACTCATTGATATAGTCCGGTCTGAAGGGCAGTTTTGTCTGTGTCTTTACAGAAGGATAGGCGTCCACAACGCCGTTTACGACTTCGCCGGCACCGAGCTGCTCGACAAGCTCTAAGGCACGAAGCAGGGACATAAGGCAGTTGTTCGGGTCAAGCTCCTTTTCGAATCTTGCGGAGGCCTCCGTGCGAAGACCCAGCTTCTTAGCAGTCCTTCTGACGCTTGCGCCGTTAAAGCAGGCGGACTCGAATACTATTGTGGTCGTATCGTCCTTAATGCCGCTGTACTCGCCGCCCATTACGCCCGCTACTGCGACAGGCTTGTTTGCATCGGCGATGACAAGCATTTCGGGGCTTAAAGACCTCTCAATGCCGTCAAGGGTCGTGATTGTCTCACCTGCATTTGCATTTCTGACAATGACCTGACCCTCGTCCAGATACCTTAAGTCAAAGGCGTGCATGGGCTGTCCAAGCTCGAGCATTACAAAGTTTGTAATATCGACTATATTGTTAATCGGGCGAACGCCTGAGGCCCTGAGCCTTTCCCTCATCCAGCGGGGAGAGGGCTCGATTTTAACATTCTTTACAACGGCGCCCACATAGCGATAGCACTTTTCGGGAGCATCGATTCTGACCTTTAACAGCTCAGAAACATTGCCCTCTTTGGCGCTGACCTTAGGTTCGGGCATTTTGAAGGGCACGCCGAAGGTGGCCGAGGCCTCTCTTGCAAGGCCTGTTACACTCAGGCAGTCGGGGCGGTTTGAGGTTATCTCAAACTCCACGATTGTATCGTCATAACCGATTGCCTGCTTTATATCCATACCGAGGGTTTTGTCACAGTCATCGCCTAAGACGAAGATGCCGTCCTCTACTGCGTAGGGGAAGTCGTGAATGCTCAGGTCAAGCTCCTCTAATGAGCAGAGCATACCGCAGCTCTCAACGCCCCTGAGCTTGCCCTTCTTTATCTTTTTGCCGCCGCTGACGACGGAATTATCAAGGGCGACGGGGACAATATCCCCTTCCTTGAGGTTCTGTGCGCCTGTGACTATCTGTAAAGGCTCAGCCTGACCGACATCAACCTTGCAGACCCAAAGGTGGTCGGAGTCGGGATGCCTTTCAAGGGTCAGAATCTGTCCGACGACGATGCCTGTAAGCTCTGCGCCCTCTTTTTCATAGCCCTCAACCTTGGAGCCGCTCATTGTCATTGCATGGGCGAACTCACGGTCTGTTACGTTTAAAGTTATATAATCACTTAACCATTTTCTCGAAAGCTTCATTTACCCCACCCCCTTAAAACTGCTTTAGGAATCTAAGATCGTTTTCGTAGAAAAGACGGATGTCGTCGATATTAAAGCGGAACATGACAAGGCGCTCAAGTCCCATACCGAAGGCATAGCCGCTGTACTCCTCAGGGTCAATGCCGCCCCGCCTTAAGACATTCGGATGTACCATGCCGGCGCCGAGAATCTCTATAAAGCCCTCGCCCTTGCACATGGGACAGCCCTCGCCGTGGCAGCGGAAGCAGGTTACGTCGACCTCGCAGGAGGGCTCGGTAAACTGGAAGTGGTGGGGACGGATTCTGATTTTTGTGTCCTCACCGTAGAGCTTCTTTGCAAAGTCGGCAAGGTTGCCCTTTAAGGTGCCCATTGTGATGCCCTTGTCGACCACAAGACCCTCTATCTGGTGGAAAAGCGGAGAGTGGGTTGCGTCGACCGAGTCTGAGCGGTAAACCCTGCCGGGAGCGATGATTCTGATAGGCGGCTCCTGCTGCTCCATGACCCTCACCTGCACGGGAGAGGTCTGGGAGCGAAGCAGCTTGTTCTCGGAAAGATAGAAGGTATCCTGCGTGTCCCTTGCAGGATGGTCCTGCGGGATATTCAGAGCTTCAAAGTTATATTCGTCCCACTCGATTTCGGGGCCTGTGGAGATTTTAAAGCCCATGCCGAGGAAGATGTCCTTAACCTCGTCAAGCACGATGGACAGAGGATGCTTGTGACCCACGCTGCGGGGGGTACCCGGCATGGTGACGTCAATGCTCTCCTCTATGAGCTTTTTCTCTATCTCCGCTTCCTTAAGCTCCTTTGCTCTTGTTTCGATTACCTCTTCGATTTGCGCCCTTACGGCGTTTGCAAGCTGACCCATTACCGGCCTTTCCTCTGCCGATAAGGAGCCCATCTGCTTTAAGATTGCCGTAAGCTCGCCCTTTTTGCCGAGATATTTCACACGCAAAGCCTCAATCTCCTGAAGGCTTTGGGCGTTATTCAGCTCTTGAGACGCCGAAAGTCCCAGTGCTTCTATTCTTTCTTTCAAGACCTACACCCCTTATAATTAATGTCATTGTTTAAAAGTTACTTGCCGGGGGAATTAAAAAACCCTCGCCCCAAAAGGGACGAGGGAACAAACCCACGCGGTACCACCCGGATTTCCCGATACAATATCGGGCACTCTAACCCTTAACGCGGGTAACGTCACGACCTACAAGGCTTCGCCCTTCAGCCGCACCGCTCCGAAGTGAACTTCAGCACCTATGCAAAAAGCGGTTTTCAGCTAATGCCGCTCTCTCTGTGTTTGCCGTCAGAGCCTACTCTCTTCATCACTGCGTTTATTTGTATTATC
>JAAYOZ010000026.1 GCA_012520115.1 Clostridiales bacterium
AAACCCCGACCCAAAGCGGGGGAAGGGGAGAGACGAAAAATTTACCCGCCGCCCGCCCCCGCACGGAGATTGACCCGCCGCACGCAGGGAGGGGGAACGACACAAAACCGCACCGTCGACCGCCCCACGCAGGGAGGCAACCCCGCACCCTGACGTGTGGGAGAGAGCACGCTGCCGCAGGGAGGACACCCCGAACCAGCAGGAACACCCCGCCCCGCCACAGGGGAGAGGGGACACCGCCCGTCCCGCCGACTGCCCCGCTGCGGGGAGGGGAAGGCAAGACGCACGCAGGGTAGGGGGCGAAATTGCGCTTTCGGTGACGGGAACCGACGACACCGACGAATAAGACGAGCGGATAATAAGATATATCTGTCTATCCGACAGCAAAAAGCGGACAGGGTTTTCCCGTCCGCTTGTTTATTTGGGTGTTTAATGCGCTCAGGCTTCTAAAAATCTCTTTGCCTGCTCATACTTTTCTGTCCGTTCATAGTCTTGTTGAGTAGGATTCGGGATTCTCGACAAATCAATATTGTGCTTCAGGTCTTCGATTTTTACCTGAGCGGCCAAGGTGTTTGACTTTACCTTTTTATAATAGTCCTCGTCGCTCTCGCCGCATCTGGTTATGGCGGTCAGAGCATCCGTTATTTCAGGGGGAAAGCCCCGGTCAATCAGGTCGCTTACAGTCACGTCGGAGTCCTCCGCAACATCGTGAAGCAGGGCTATTACATATCTCGTCTCATCCTCAAAGGCCGAGGCAACTTTGAGCGGATGATTGATATATGGCACGCCCCCTTTGTCGCACTGCCCCTTGTGAGCGGATTTTGCTATTTTCAATGCAAGTTCTTTATATTTCAGTTCACTCACCGACAATCTTTATTGTTTGTGAAGGCTAAACAGGAAGGCGGTCTTTATGCGGCGTTTACCCGAAAAGGAAGCCGTAATTGCCCTTTTCCTCAATCTTAATGCCGGGGATGTCCCTGCATTCAAATCTTAGGCGCATCAGGTTATCCAGATAAGGTGCTTTGAGATTGACATTGTAGCTGCCTGAGCCTTCATCCGCCTCAACGCTTTCAATATAGTCTAAAGACGTCATGTTCTCAACCTTTGACTTATATGCGTCGCTGACGGAAACACGGACGCTCGGACAGTAATTCCAGCTATATGTGATTAACGCAAGCTCCCAGACATAGTCATGCTCAACGCCGATCTTTGCGACAATGCGCAGTATGGAGCGGGCGTCCTTAGAATCGAGCCTGTCAAATTTATTAAGGTTCGCCGCTGTGTAGGGGTAAAGCTCGTCGATTTCCTCCAGCTTCGCCACGTGTCTTAGTACAAGCCTTGCGTCGGCGGCGGTTACCTTGCCGTCGCAGTTGATGTCGCCTAAAAGTATTACGGTGTACTCTTTCTTCTGACCGTCCTTTTCATAGGACAAAACCGCTCCCGTGGGCAGTAGAGTATCCGCATCTGTTTCCTCACCCTTTACGGCGGCCTGCACCCTGCCTTCGTCAAGGGCAGCTTTGAAACTGTTCCACTCGTTTTTGTCGAGGGGCATTTCCCTTTCAAAAAAGCGTTCGCTTACCTTGCCTTCCTTCAGCTCGTTTAAGGTGGAGGAGCTTTTGAGAATAACTGTACTCTCCGTAAGCAGATATTTAAAGTAGCTTTCGTACGGGCTGTCGTATAATTCACCGTAATAGTTTTTGCTTACCGCTTTTATATAAGGGTTCTTTTCAAGCTCGGCTATAAGCTCATCGAGCTTGGCTTCCCCTTCTTTGGTAAGACTGATTTTATAAAACTCGTTTATTTTGCCGTAATCCTCATCGGTCGGGACGGTTACGGTCATCGGGATACCTCTGACTGTCGAACTGATGTAAGCTTCGTTTTTCTTGCCGAAATCCATGTACCCGAATACATCATCAATATCTGCGTCCGCCTTAATGATAATCAGAATGGAAGACGGGTCGTAAACCGATTTGGTAGATTCGTCGGGCGTGCCTACGGCGAACGAAGTAAAAATTAATGATGTAATAATAGTTAAGGTAACCATGATAGATGTGAATTTCTTCATTCTAACCTATTCTCCTTTCAAATATTATTCTGCGAAAGGTGGTCATAGGGCAAGCAACGAGAGCAGATATTAAATATCACTTACCGCATTACAATCATCGCCTTTTTAGTTTGTGAGGAAAGCTTGCTATGAATATCTTAACATTAAATAGAAAAAATGTAAAAAATGTATAAAGTTTAGTTCGCAAAGATTCTTAAAAAAAAGAGGGGATGCAGTTCATCCCCTCCTTATTGCATTTTACTGCTTTTTCTTTTTTGATTTGCCGTTTTCTTCGGCTGTGTCGTCATCTTTAAGCTCGTCGCCGTTCTCGTCGGTTACGTCCTTGGGCAGAATCTCAACCTTAATCTTGTCGATTCGCTTATTATCCTCCACACTGAGGACAGTAAGGCGAAGGTTTTTGTATTCCACCGTGTCCAAATCGCCGTCTGCGGGCAGGTAACCCAGCTGGCTTATGATAAATCCGCCTGCGGTGTCATAGTCGCCCTCGGGCAGGTGTGTACCCGTCAGCTCGCCGAGCTCGTCGATGTCGGTTATGCCGTCTATCGTAAAGGTGGTATCGTTTATCCTTGCGATATCCTCTTCCTCAATGTCGTACTCGTCACGGATGTTGCCCACGATTGCTTCAAGCAGGTCCTCCATTGTGACTATGCCTGCGGTGCCGCCGTACTCGTCGACGACAATTGCCATCTGGACACGCTTTTCGGTCATCTCTGTGAAAAGCTCGCCGCAGCGCTTTGACTCGGGGATGAGGTATGCCTCCCTCATAATTTCTCTAATCGTCTTGCCTTTGGGGATTTCGGTGCCCACATACCGTAAAAGGTCTTTTACATAGACTATGCCGATTATATTGTCCGGCTCGTCGTCGTATACGGGGATTCTCGAATATCCCTCCTCGATTGCGGACTCCAGAACGGCCTCTATCGGCTCGTCTGCCTCTACCGCAACCATGTCGACCCTGTGGGTCATAATGTCGCCTGCGTCGATGTCGTCAAACTCAAAGATGTTGTTTATCATCTCACGCTGTGAGTTTTCGATAAAGCCCTTTTTCTCGCCCACATCGACCATCATGCGGATTTCTTCCTCGTTGGCGGTGTCCTCGTTAGCGTTCGGGTCAATGCCGAAAAGACGCACTATGCCGTTTGTTGAGAGCACGAGTACCTTTACAAAGGGCCTGAAGACCTTAGAAACAAAGGTCAGAAAGCCGATTACGAAGTAGGAGACCTGCTCAGGCTTTTGCAGTGCGATTTTTTTCGGGACAAGCTCGCCTAAAACAAGGGAGAAGTAAGAGGTTATCAGCGTAATCAGTACGGTCGCTATGCCGTTTAACAGTCCCAGCGGGACCGAGTCGGGCAGATGTGGCTGTACAAGCTGAACCAGCATCGGTGCGAATGACTGTGCTGCCGAGGAGCTTGTTAAGAAGCCTGCTAAGGTTACGCCGATTTGAATTGTGGATAGGAATACTGCAGAGTTTTGGGTAAGGGCAAGAATCTGCAGTGACTTCTTGTGCCCCTGCGACGCAAGCTTTTCGAGCTTGGTGTCGCTAAGTGATACGATTGCTATTTCAGACATCGCAAAGAATGCGTTGACTAAAATAAGCATAAAGAGAATGAACAGCTTTAATAATATGCCGTCGGTTGTGACTCTTTCAGCATTCAAAAGCTGCGGCAGGAGATTGGCTCCTGCGCTCAGAAGACCAAATGTACTTCCAGGGTCCGGGTCGTCCATTAAAGGAGTGCTCCTTTCAAAATTAGTAAATTGCACAGTCGCTCAATACAGTATATGCAAAACGGGTTCTTTCGGAAAAAGCATACTATTATGGCGATTGTACAGCGTATTATATATCATTCTTTTTTTCTTGTCAATCAAAATTGAAAATATTTCCACTTTAATCCATTTCATACACCTTTTTTCGACCCGCTTCGTCGGTTGACTTTTAATTGCCTCAACCCTATAATGAAAAAAGAGCAATCTTAAAGGAAAACTTAAAAGGGAGGCTTACCATGAACAGCTTAAAGGATACATTTGTACTCAGTAACGGCGTAAAAATCCCCTGCGTGGGCTTCGGAACATGGAAAATTCCCGGCGACGAGACCGTCGTAAATGCGGTTAAAGAGGCAATCAAGGCGGGCTACCGCCATGTTGACACCGCTGCGATTTATTTTAACGAGGAAGGCGTAGGTCAGGCTATAAAAGAGTGCGGCGTACCCAGAAGTGAAATCTTTGTCACAAGCAAGCTCTGGAATAGTGAGCAGGGCTATGAATCGACACTCGCAGCCTTTGACGCCACAATGGAAAGACTGGGACTCGACTATCTTGACCTTTATCTCATCCACTGGCCCATGGCAAAGGACTTTAAGGACAGCTGGCAGACGGCTGTCTGCGAGACTTGGCGTGCCTTTGAAAAGCTCTATAAGGACGGCAGGATAAGGGCTATCGGCGTCAGCAACTTCCTTGAAAACCACTTTGAGGTGCTGCTTGACTGCTGCGAAATCGTACCCATGGTAAACCAGATAGAGATTCACCCCGGCTACAATAAGGCCGACACGGTTCAGTACTGCCACAGCCAGGGCATTGTGGTTGAGGCATGGAGTCCCCTCGGTCAGGGCAAATGCATGGACAACCCGGTGCTTAAAAGTATTGCCGCAAAGTACGGCAAATCAAGCGCTCAGGTCACCCTCAGATGGCTGCTTCAGAGGGATATTCTTCCCCTGCCTCGCTCAATTAATCCTCTGCATATTGCAGAGAACGCCGATATATTCTCCTTCGAGCTTTCCGACGAGGATATGGGCAGGATAAGCGCCATAAGCGCTTACGGCAGGCTCGGCGGCGACCCGAACGAAGCAAGGTTCTGATTCCGACAGGAGAAAATGACATAATCCACATTTAGTTTCTGATAGAATGGGGGCATTATTGCTCCCATTTGTTTTTTGCCCGCCGCTTTTTCAGTAAAATGCAGGAAAACATAGTTAAATCTGCCTATTTTCAATAAAATCAGGGGCGATTATATGGTAATTTTGAACGGTTTTCGTTGACGGGTATTTCTTTTGCTGATATAATGAAAGCAGTTTTATAAGGAAAAATGGCTGATTATGAATTTTCGGCTCGGAACGGGCTGCATAACAGGTCTCCTTATAAAGCCGGTCAGTTCGAAACCATCCTGACCGGGGCCTTCGGCTCCGAACAAAACTACGGAAAGAAGTATGAAAATGAAAAACAAAAAAAGCTTTACCTATGTCGCTCAGGCGGGGGTCATAGCCGCCCTTTATGTGGCGCTGACCTATGTTTCCGCAGCGTTGAATCTGGCCTACGGACCCGTGCAGGTCAGGATGTCGGAAATGCTGACTATCCTGCCGGTGTTCACTCCGGCGGCCGTTCCGGGTCTGCTTATAGGCTGCATTCTCGGTAACCTGCAAAGCCCGCTGGGCGTTGTGGACATCCTTTTCGGGTCACTTGCCACCTTTATTGCCGCCCTGCTCTCAAGGAGCTTCAGGCAGTACAGGATTAAGGGTCTGCCGATTCTCTCCGCTACTCCGCCGGTTATAATAAATGCCTTTATAATCGGGCTTGAGCTGTATATCCTGCTGCCCGCCTATGCGGGAATCAGCGGCTTTGTCTACGGAGTGATTTCCGTGGGTATCGGACAGGTTATTTCCTGCTATATCTTCGGGCTTCTGCTCTTTGCCGCAATCGAAAGGTCGGGTGTAAAAAAGGCACTGCACTTTGAGAGCTGAATTTCAGTAAAAAAGCCGTATGGCTTATTAATATAGCTGTTGTTTATTCCACCGGATTTGCATTTAGGAAGGAGTTGCAGGCTGTGAAAAAAATCCTTATCGCCGAAGACGAGGAGCTTATAAGACGTTTGGTTGTCGACTTTTTCAAAAAAGAAGGCTACGAAATGATTGAGGCTGCCGACGGGCAGGAGGCCCTCGATCTGTTTAACAAGTATGAGGATAGCTTCAGTGCGGTCATCCTCGACATAATGATGCCCAATGTCGACGGCTGGGAGGTCTGCCGCCGTATCAGAAAGAACTCGCAGCTTCCCGTGTTGATGCTCACTGCAAGGAGCCAGGAGTTTGACGAGCTGACTGCCTTTGAGGCGGGCGCAGACGACTATGTCACAAAGCCCTTCAGCCCGAGCGTGCTTGTCAAGAGGATAGAGGCGCTTATCCGCCGCAACGAAAGAGCAGCCGTCACCTCCGAGGCCATATTTACGATAGACGGCCTTACCATTGACGACACGGCCCATGAGGTTTCTTTGGACGGCAAAAGCGTAACGCTTACCTTAAAGGAATACAGTGTGCTGTTTAAGCTGGTTTCCAGCGCAGGCAAGGTCTTTTCAAGAGAGAGCCTCCTTGACGACATCTGGGGCTTTGATTTCTACGGAGATATCAGAACCGTTGACTCTCATATGGCCCGCCTCCGCACAAAGCTGGGCGACTGGGGAGCGGCACACATTAAGACGATTTACGGTGCAGGCTACAAATTAGAGGTGGAGCCAAATGAAAGGGACGGCGAAAGCTGAAAAGAAAGCTAAAAAGCATAGAAAGAAAAGCAGCGTCAGTGCGATACTTTTCCGAAGCATAGCTACAGTATTTGTTATAGGAATCGCAATGGTGGTCATAGCCGACTCACGAATGGTAAACTATGTTTATCTGTTAAAGACCGGCTTTGACCTGTGGACAAGCGCCGACATTATAGAAAGCGCCTACAACGACCCGTCAAAGTTCTACGAGACTTTGCGTGAGGTGGAGCTTAACAACGACATAAGCGTTGAGATTTTCGGCCCGGCTGACAATATTGTGTACACGACCTCATACAACGGCCCGTACATACCTCTGCCGTTCTCGGAAAATGACACGATAGGCGACCAGTACAGGCGCAGATTCAAGATAACCGATTCGGGATTTCAGAACACGGGCTTTCACTTTGACCTGCGTGAGGACGGCTCCGGCAGGGTAAAGAGGGAGTACCTTGTTTTTGTGCGTGATTTAAGGAACGGCGGCCGCCTTGAGCTTTACAAGCTGAAAAACGAGCTTGACGACGTTGCAAGAATAGGAATTATCTTCATCTCCTCACTGTCGACGATAATGGTTACCTTGATGCTGTTTGTTATCGCACGGCTTATCAAGAGGTTCACCGACCCCTTAAAGGAGATGTGCCGCATTACCGACAACATGTCTAAGCTGGACTTCTCCCAGAAGGTGGGCGAGATGAGGGGCGAGGAGATAGACAGGCTTGCCCGAAGCATCAACGCCATGTCCGACTCACTGAATGAGGCGCTGACGGACCTTCAGGCCAAGAACCAGAAGCTCCAGGACGACATCGAAAAGGAGCACACCCTCGACCATCTGCGTAAAATCTTCCTGACAGGCGTGTCCCATGAGCTTAAAACGCCCATCGCCATAATTCAGGGCTATTCGGAGGGACTCTCTGTCTTTGCAAGAGAGGACGCAGATATGGCAATCGAATACGCAAACATCATCAAGAGCGAAGCCGAGCGTATGAATCAGATGATAATGAAGCTGATTGAGATAATCAAATACGACTCCGGCGAATATGAGCCCAATTGCGAGAGCTTTAACGTCTATGAGCTGATAGACGACTGGTTCGTCAGAAGCAAGGCGCAGCTTGCGGACAAGGGCGTGTTCATTATAAATGAGATACCGAGGGATGTAACGGGCTACGGCGATATAATCATCCTCGGCTCGGTCGTGAACAACTATCTGTCAAATGCCCTGTCCCATGTTGAGGATTTGGGCGAGGGCAGGATTATAAGGGCCAATCTGGAAGACAGGGGCGACATCTGGCGCATCTATCTCTTCAACAGCGGTCAGCATATAACCGACAAGGACATAGGCAAAATCTGGACCTCCTTCTACCGTGCGGACAAGGCAATGTCGAGGGCTGCCGGCAGAAGCGGCCTGGGACTGGCTCTCGTTGCTGCCATTCAGAAGCTGCACCACATGGAGTACGGCGTGGAAAATGTACAGGGCGGCGTAAGGTTCTGGTTTGACGTCAGAAAGCCCGGAATAGAGCCTAAGCAGCTTTCGGAATAAAATTTTACGGGGATGGGGCATTCGCCCCTTCCCTTTGCATTTCAAAGCGGCGAGGTAACACCCCCGCCGCACAAGCCCTCACACTTATAACGGTAGGCGCAGTCACCGTGCCGCACAGTGCAGTGAGAAAGCCCTCCCCCATAACTGACAAGCAAGGGAAACCCACTCCGAACATTTTGCAGGGCGAGAGGCTCCTTGACGGGCGAGGCAGTGAGCACCCGCCAAACAAGCCGCAGGACACGCCCTCCCCCTTACAGGACGTGCGGCTATTTCTCCGGCGGTCGGCGGTGCATGCCTCTCATGAGCAAAAAATCTTTGCCTTTCCTTCAAAAATCTCTTGCATTTTATAATTTGAGCCTGTATAATCCTATTAAACCCCTCGAACATTTGTGCGCCCATTAAGTGCGGCGTTGACATCATATATGATTGAAAGGACAGACAAACATGGCTAACGAAAAAGGTGCAGACAGACAAAAGGCTCTGGAAACCGCACTTGCCCAGATAGAAAAGCAGTTCGGCAAAGGCGCAATTATGCGGCTCGGACAGAACAGTACCTTAAACGTAGAGGCTATTCACACGGGCTCAATATCCCTTGACGCCGCAACGGGAATCGGCGGTCTGCCTAAGGGCAGGATAGTTGAGATATACGGCCCCGAATCCTCCGGTAAGACCACCCTTGCTTTGCATGTCATCGCAGAGGCTCAGAGGGCCGGCGGAGAGGCCGCCTTCGTTGACGCAGAGCACGCCCTTGACCCGGCCTATGCGGCGAATCTCGGCGTTGATGTGGACTCCCTGCTTGTTTCACAGCCGGACAACGGAGAGCAGGCTCTTGAAATCACCGAGGCTCTGACCCGTTCGGGCGCCATTGATGTGGTGGTCGTGGACTCGGTCGCCGCTCTTGTCCCCCGCTCTGAAATCGAGGGCAGCATGGGCGATTCCCATGTGGGTCTTCACGCCCGCCTTATGTCCCAGGCTTTAAGAAAGCTTGCAGGCGCAATCAGCCGTTCAAATACAATAGTCATCTTCATAAACCAGCTGCGTGAAAAGGTCGGTGTGGTCTACGGCAATCCGGAGGTCACCACCGGCGGCAGAGCGCTCAAGTTCTACGCCTCCATGCGAATCGAGGTCAGAAAGTCCGAGCAGATAAAATCCACGGCAACCGGCGGCGAGATTGTAGGCTCCCGCACCAAGGCAAAAATCGTCAAGAACAAGGTAGCTCCCCCTTTCAAGGAGGCGGAGTTTGACATAATGTACGGCAAGGGCATTTCCCACGAGGGCGAAATCCTTGACATAGGCGTCAGCTACGGTATAATTCAAAAGAGCGGCGCATGGTTTTCCTACAACGACCAGAGGCTCGGACAGGGCAGGGACAACGTTAAGATTTTCTTTGAGCAGAATCCCGAGCTGACTGCTGAAATTGAGGCTAAGATAAGGGAGCGGCTCACTGCGGAAAATGCGGCCAAGAGGAATGTTTC
Source organism: Clostridiales bacterium (assembly GCA_012520115.1). Taxonomy (GTDB): domain Bacteria; phylum Bacillota; class Clostridia; order Oscillospirales; family Acutalibacteraceae; genus DTU053. Next base: position 9,597 of record JAAYOZ010000026.1, read on the forward strand.
ATCTGTCGTGCAGGCTGCGCAGATACCCGTTGAGAACGTGGTGCAGGAGAAAAAGAGCGTTGCCGCAAACAGGGCTATTCTTGATATTACGGTGGACGATTAATGCGATTTTCACTTGAAAGGCTTAAAGGCGGCAGGGTGCGCCTTTTTGCCGACGGCGAGCAGTTTGCCATTGTGACGGAAGGGTTCCTGAGAACCCTTAACCTCAAAGAGGGCGATGAGCTGACCGCCGAGGAAATTGAGGACATCTTAACAGAACAGTCAAAAGCCGCAGCCTTAAACAAGGCATTGCGGCTTATAACTCATCGTATGCATTCCAGGGGTGAGCTTGTCGAAAAGCTCAGGCGTGAATTTCCGAAGGAAGCGGCTCAGTATGCCGCAGACGAGGCGGAGAGCATGGGACTTGTGAATGATGCGGAGTTTTCGTCTCTTTTAGCAGAGGAGTTATTTTTAAGAAAGGGCTTTGCGAGAAGGCGGATAATCGACGAGCTGAGAAGCAGGGGAGTAAGCGCCGAAGTTGCGGACTCTGCGGTAAATATAAGCCATGAGGACGAGCAGGGCCGCTTAAAGCAGCTTGTAGAGGAGATTTCGCCCGAAAGGTCAGCCGACGAAAAGGAAAGAAGAAGGCTCATAAACAATCTTCTGAGAAAGGGCTATAACCTCTCGGATATAAACAGGGCGCTGGAATATTTCGGCGCAGAAGCAGACTATAATGAAACAGATTAATTAATCAAAGGTGATACGATGTCAAAGAGAGTGGGATTCATATCCTTGGGCTGTCCGAAAAACAGAGTGGACAGCGAAATGATGCTCGCAAAGCTGCAGGCGGCGGGCTTTGAAATCATTGATGAAATCGACTATGCGGACATAATCATAATCAACACCTGCGCCTTTATCGAGGACGCCAAAAAAGAGGCCATCGAGAACATACTCGAGATGGCAGAGCTTAAAGAGACGGGAGTTGTCAGAAAAATCGTGGTCACGGGCTGCCTTGCGGAGCGCTACCATGACGAGATTCTGACAGACCTGCCTGAGGTTGACGGTGTTGTGGGTCTGGGCGCAAACGGCGATATTGTGGAGATATGCAACAGGGTCCTTGAGGGCGAGACCGTGGACGAAAAGCCGGAAAAGACCGCCATGCCCCTTGAGGGCGAAAGGCTTCTGACCACACCCGGCTTCTGGGCCTATCTGAAGATAGCCGACGGCTGTTCGAACAACTGCACCTACTGCTCGATTCCCTCTATCAGAGGCCCCTTCAGGAGCAGATCCATGGAGGGCATTATAAAGGAGGCAAAGGAGCTTGCAGAGGCGGGCGTAAAGGAGCTTCTGCTTATCGCTCAGGACACCACCCGCTACGGTGAGGATATCTACGGCAAGCTGATGCTGCCGGAGCTTTTAAAGGAGCTTGTGAAAATCGAAAAGCTCCAGTGGATAAGGCTTCTTTATTGCTATCCCGACAGGATAACGGATGAGCTATTGGAAACAATGGCTGAAAATGAGAAGAT
>JAAYOZ010000177.1 GCA_012520115.1 Clostridiales bacterium
AAGGCTTAATTCTCCGGGCTTAGGCACCGTGCCGCCGCCGGACATTCCCGCCGCAGACACGGTGTGATGGGGCGAGCGGAAGGGTCTTGTTCTGACGAGGGTGTCTTTGCCCTTTAAGAGTCCCGCTATCGAGTATACCTTCGTGGATTCGAGTGCCTCCTCAAAGCTCATATCGGGCAAGATTGAGGGCAGCCGTTTGGCAAGCATGCTCTTGCCCGAGCCGGGAGGGCCTATCATAAGTATGTTGTGGGAGCCTGCCGCCGCTACCTCGAGGGCTCTTTTTGCCTTGTACTGTCCCTTGACCTGCGAGAAATCCGGCAGATTCATCACGGCCTCGTCCTGCATAAACTCAACGGGCGTAAGGGGTGTAAGATTTGCGATTCCGTTTATGTGGTCAACTATCTCCTCAACGCTTGAAACGGGATAGATGTTAATGCCCTTTATGGCGGCTACCTCGCCCTCGTTCTCCTTGGGGAGGAATACCTCTTTGATTCCCGCCGTCTTTGCCGTCAGCACCATGGGCAGCACACCGCTTATGTGCCGCAGCTTGCCGCCTAAGGACAGCTCGCCGAGTAAGGCAGTGTCGGACAGATTGCAGCTTATCTGCTCAGTCGCCTTCAGAATGGCAATCAATATTGGTAAATCGTACAGCGGCCCTGCCTTTTTTACGTCTGCCGGGGCGAGGTTCACGGTGACATGGGATACGGGAAACTCATAGCCGCAGTTGTTTATGGCCGCTCTGACCCTCTCCTTCGATTCGCTGACCGCAGTGTCCGGAAGGCCTACAATGTCAAAACGCAGAGGTCCGGATGAAATATCCGCCTCCACATCGACCATAAACGCTTCCATTCCTAAGATGCCCATGCTGTTAATGTGTGAAAACATAGCCTTCCTCCACTGAAAAAATAAAGCAAGGTGATATCCACAAATAACAAGCCCCGATTTAAGGGGCTGGCGTGCAAAGGTGTCGGGATTGAGATGAAAAAAGCTGACTGTCTGTTTTGGTTAGCCGTTAAAGCGCAACCTCGTCAATTAATTCAAAATTACGTGCGGGGATAAGCAGCATAAGGCGCAGCTCATCGCCTGCTATATATGCGGCGGAAATGCCGAGCTTTGCTCTTCTCGAGGTAACGATATCCACTTTTGCAAGCAGGTCCGACAGGTTTAAAAAGAGCTTGTCCAGCTCCTTTTCTGCTGTGCGTCTGCTGTTAAGCGTGAAGAAGGAAATATACTCGTTTTTGCGAAGAGTTTTAAGCACTTTATTCATTTTCCTTTTATTTTCCTCTTCGGGAAGCTCCGTAAGTCGTTCGCATGTGCCCTTATACATCACAAATGCTTCGGCACAGGGCGAAAACTCAGCCTTCTGGGCCAGAAGAAGCTTCTTAAAGACTCTGCACCCGAAGGAGCTTTTGCAGAACATAACCGCTTCGCTGAGTCTCTTAGACAGAGCCTTTTTTATTTCGTCGGTGGTTTTGAGCTTGCCTGCCTCATAATCGAGCACGACGGACGCAAGGGGTACGCCGTAGCCTATTGAAAATGTTCCCGAGTCGATAACGTGCACCTTTGTTCCTGCCGAGGTCTTTTTTCTTAAATAAAGACTTGCCGCCTTTGACGCTTCCTTATACAATCCGAAAAGATGCTTATCCGGAGTTATAATGAAGATGTCACTGCAGCCGTCTCTCTGCGCATCCAAAATAGCTTCCAAATAGACTTGTTTCGGAATTACAGGTTCTGATATAAGGGCTAAGCTGTCCGGGCTGATTTTGTCAAGCGTGATATTCACATTCTCATAATAGGGAGAGCCGTTGATGCTCATGAATAAAGGCAGCAGCTTGATACTTGATACCTCTCTTTTAAGCGAAGGAATGTCACAGCCTGAGTCAGCAATAAATCTGGCAAGCATTATTCAACCTCTTTTAAGCAGAAAAAAATACAGATAACAAGCTTTCTTAATAAGCTTGTATGCTCTGATTTGCGCATGAAAAACTAAAGAAAAAGTTATTAAAAGAAACGCTTAAAAAAATATTTTGTCCATTATATCTAATCCGAGACAATTAGTCAATTCGTCGCATATGTGGTCTTTTTACACATTTGCAAGCTTGCCCGACTGCAGAAGCGCCGGGAAGCCCCACTGTCTAAGGACTTCATAGGCTCCTATTGCAACTGCATTTGAAAGATTCAGGCTCCTTGCCTCATCTATCATCGGGATTCTGACAGTTCTCTCTCTGTTTGCATACAAAAGCTCTTCGGGAAGGCCTGCGGTCTCTTTTCCGAAAAGCAGATAGACTTCGTCTGGGTATTTGACCTCTGTATAATTATATGCCGCCTTTGTGGAATAACAGAAAAAGGGCTTGCCTTCTATGCTTTTAAGAAAATCCTCAAGGGAAGCGTGATAATGGATGTCGAGCAGATACCAGTAGTCGAGACCGGCTCTTTTAAGCTTTTTGTCGTCGACTTTAAACCCCATAGGCTCCACAAGATGCAACGAAGCGCCCGTTGCGGCGCAGGTTCTTGCGATATTGCCCGTGTTCTGAGGGATTTCCGGCTCAACAAGCACAAGGTTCAGGGAATACATATAAACTCTCCGTTTCTCAAGACCCCAGAAAATAATAGGAGCATTCCGAAGCGAAAACTGTCGCATTATCTGCCGCAAAACTACTCTCTATTCTATATCAGAAAGTCTCGCTTTGGTGTAAAAATGACGCAATTTTTTTATCAGTGATTTGAAAGCGGAAGTATGAAGCTGAAGGTGTTGCCGCTGCTGTCGCTCTCCGCCCAGATTCGGCCCCTGTGGCTCCGGATAATCTCCTCGGCTATGGACAGGCCGAGGCCGAAGCCGCCGTGGTTTTCTCTTGCCTTATCCACTCTGTAAAAGCGTATGAAGATGTTCTGAAGCTCCTCACGGGGGATGGCCTCTCCTTCGCTCCTGACCCTCACCAGAGCTTCTCTTCTGTACTGGACACTCAGGTCAACCGTAATCTGAGAGCCTTCGTTCGAGTATTTTAAGGCATTGTCAAGCAGGATGTCTATGACCTGCCTGAGCTTGTCGGCATCGCCGTTTACGATGACTCCCTCGGCAACATTAAAGCTGAGCTGCTTATTGTCGTCATAGGCGGCGGACTCATACAGAAGAACGCTGTCAAGAATGATGTCACTAAGGTTCACCCTTGACATAACAAGGGTGTTTTCCGCATAGTCGGACTTTGCTAAAGTCAGCATATTTTCAATCAGGCGTTTCATTCTTATGCCTTCGGCGAGGATGTTGTCTACCCTCTCCTGCGCCTTTTCGTCCATATTCTCGCCGCTCTGAAGCATCTCAGCATTGGACAGGATTACGGTCAGCGGGGTTTTAAGCTCATGTGAGGCGTCCGCCACAAATCTTTTCTGCCTCTGCCATGCGTTCTCAACGGGTCTTACCGCCCACCTTGCGAGGAAGACGCTCAGGACGAAAAATGCAAGCAGGGACATAGAGCAGATAAAGCCACAAATCAGCATGAGGTCTTTAATTATGCCCGCTTCCACAGAGGTGTCGGCAAAGGCTATTCTGAGAGTCGTGCTTGTCTGGTATTTTAAGTATCTCAGGCTGTATTCCTTTAATACGCCGCTGTCGCTCTTGCTTAATGCTGCCGCCTTTACAATGTCCTCAATCAGCCCTTCCTCAAGGAAAAAGAACTGGTTTGCGGCGATATAGTATGAGCCGTCGGCTTTAAGCTCGACTATCAGCGCATGCACCCTCGAATCGGTGCCGCCCTTGAAGGTGCCCTGAGAATAGTCCTGCAAAACGCCGGTCTGAAGAAGCTGCCTGAGCTTTGCCGTGTTCTGCTCTTTAAGGCTGCTGCTCATAATAGTTATTATCGTCAGAAAAATCGTGATAAGCAGAATGGACACTATGCTCATCATTATTACGATGAACTTCTGCCGCAGCGTCTTAATCATTTTCTGCCTCCAAACGATAGCCTATCATTCTCGATGAGGCTATGCGTACCTTTGTTTTGATATGACTGAGCTTCCTTCTTAAAAAGGACATATAGACCTCGACCACATTGCCCTCGGCTTCTGAGTCAAAGCCCCAGACCTTAAGCTGAAGGGTTTCCTTTGGCACGTACTTGTCGCCGTTTTCCATAAGGATTCGGATAAGCTCCAGCTCCTTAGCCCTGAGCCTTACGCTCCTGCCCTCACAGATTAACTCTGCGGAGCTGATATTGAGCGTTAAGTCGGCAAAGGTCAGCTCATCAGGCTGAATCTCTCCCCTGCGTCTGAGTATTGCTCTGAGACACGCTAAAAACTCCGCCGCCTCAAAGGGCTTTGTAAGGTAATAGTCTGCGCCGAGGTCCAGCCCCTTGACCTTGTTTTCCAGCTCTGACCTTGCGGTAAGCATTAAAACGGGGGTCTGGATGCCCTCCTTGCGCATGCCCTTTAAGACCTTAGCCGTCGAGCTTGGGCAGCATTACATCAAGGATAATTGCATCATTAATTCCGCTTAAAGCGTTGTCAAGCCCGTCCTCGCCGTCAAAGGACAGGTCGGCAATATGGTTATTCTGCTCTACAAGGTCCTTTAAGGTTCTTGCGAGCCTTTTTTCGTCCTCAACTATAAGTATCCTCATTTAAACACTTCCTCAAAGGGAATAATCAATAGTACGCTATGTTAAATCTATACCCGAATAATTAAACACAGCTTAAATTACAGTGTTTATTGTATAATAATTTGATGATACAATAGCATTATACCAAAAAAATCAGGGTAAGGATATTATGTTGAATATTATTGAGAAACAGCTTGTTTCAAAGGACGGCAAAGACGAAACCTGCGAGGACGCAATTTTTATAAGTGAATCGTATATTGCTGTTATCGATGGGGTTACCGCAAAGGGAAAGCTTAAATGGAACGGCAAAAAAAGCGGCAGGCAGGCAAGGGATTGTCTGCTCTGCGCTTTAACTGAGGCTCCCCATGACCTCAGTGCAAGGGATATGATAACCTATCTTAACGACTGTCTTCGTAAAGAGTACGGAGAGGATACAGATTTCTTTAAGGAGAACAAGGAGGAGCGGCTTCAGGCGAATATCATACTCTACTCCGCTTATACAAAAGAGGTATGGTGCTTCGGCGACTGCCGCTGCATCGTAAACAGCGAAGTCCGCCTGCACGAAAAGGCGATTGACAGGTTTACTTCAGAACTGAGAAGCAAATTTATAGAGGAAGAAATAAAGAGGGGCAAAACCGAGGAGGACATAATGCTCCATGACACGGGCAGGGAGCATATTATGCCCTATCTGTTAAAGCAAACGGATTATGCGAATGCTCCTGGTGAGTTCGGCTATGATGTGCTTGACGGCTGTGAGATAAATGCCGACCATACCGTTATTTATAAGCCTGTTACCGGCTCTGATATAGTTTTAGCCTCGGACGGCTATCCGGTATTAAGGGACAATCTTTCGGACTGCGAAAAGGAGCTTGCATATATTCTTGAGAACGATAAGCTGTTGTACAAGCTCCATAAGGAAACAAAGGGTCTTGTCAGCGGCAATCTCTCCTTTGACGACAGGGCATATATCAGGTTTACGGACTGCTGAAGGGCAAAAAAAAGACTGCGGTAAAAACCGCAGCCCGTGGCTATTTGTTTTTATTTGCAAGCTTCAGCACGCCCGCAACGCCGAAGGCGCCTATGGCAGTAATAATCATTTCCGGAATCATGTACGAGCCGTTGTAAGTAAGGGAATATAACAGTACTCCCTTTTCGTCCGCATAGGCCTGCCAGATTGTCACGCCGCTGATAAAGTGGCAGAGATAACGCAGGATTGAAGCGAAGACTGAACCGACTGCAAGCGAGAGAGGCTCGTTTTTGATTTTGTTTCTGAAGATACCCGCAAGTCCCAATGAGCCGAAGGCAAGAAGGTAGTCAAACAGAATGAAGATTAAGTATGCGCCGAAGGTCTGTGCTATGGCTGCGGCGTTGCCCCAGCCGAACAGAAGCTGCGTAAAGCCGAAGAGTATGGCTGCGGGCAGGGCCCACTTTGCGCCGTACCTGTAAGCTATCAGCACAATGGGCAGCTGGCCGAAGATTGTCACGCTGCCGCCGAAGGGCAGCGGGAAATTCGGCACAAACTTGCTGTTGAGCACAATGGCAAGGGCAAGCAGAATGGCGGTTTCCACAAGGCGAAGAAGGGCATCGTTTTTGCTGAGTTTGTTTTTCATTATTTTCATCCTCCCGTTATACTTGCCGCCATCGGGTTGCCGATAAACTTAAGCTTTGGCAAAAGTAAAAGCCGCAGCGGCCTTACCCTGCCGCAGCGGCTGAAAAATAACAATTTATACAGCTCCCTACGACGGCATTATCCGTATCAGGTTTTAAGGGTTCGAAGGCACATTAGCCTTCATCTCAGCCGATTTGCATCAGCACCCCTGTATTAACTTTATTTTATAATAGCACAATATTTTCTGTTTTTCAACAGTTCAGGAGGAGAAAATGGATACTGTTTTTATCTGTCACCCCAGATGCTCCACCTGTAAAAAGGCTCAGGAGTTTTTGGATAAGGCGGGGATAGGCTATGTTAAGCGTGATATTACTGTGGACAATCCTGCTAAAGATGAGCTTTACGCATGGATATCACAAAGCGGGCTTGAAGTCAGAAAATTCTTTAACACAAGCGGTATGCTGTACAGGGATTTGGGACTGAAGGACAAGCTCGACAGCATGAGCCTTGAAGAAAAAATCGAGCTGCTTGCATCCGACGGTATGCTTGTAAAGCGGCCTATCTTGCTTTATAAAAACAAGGTGCTTGTGGGCTTTAATGAAAAGCAGTGGAGTGAGGCGTTAAATGATAATACACCCCTTTGAGCCATTCTACGATAAGGACTCGGAAATATTGATTTTAGGCAGCTTTCCTTCTGTCGGCTCCCGTGAGGCAGGCTTTTACTACGGCCACAAAAGCAACCGATTCTGGAGGGTTTTAGCGTGTATTTTCGGGGAAGGTGTGCCCGTAACAATTACCCAAAAGAAGGACTTTCTTAAAAGTCACCGCATTGCGCTGTGGGATGTAATCGAGTCCTGCGAGGTGGAAAACAGCGCAGACAGCTCGATAAGAAACGTCAAAGTCAATGATGTAAACAGCGTATTAAAGGATTCTAATATTAAGAAAATCATCACTAACGGCAATCTCGCCTCTAAGCTGTATAACACTCATCTGGTTAAGCTGACGGGCATAAAGGCCGTGAATCTGCCGTCCACAAGCGCCGCTAACGCCTCATACAGTCTTGAAAGGCTGTGCAAAAAGTGGGCAGAGGCTATAGACAAAACTTAAGCGGGGGCTAAAACCCCCGCTTTTTATATTGATTTACACGCAATAAACCGTTTTAAGCCGACTATTAAAGCTTTTCGAAATCCTCCACATTCAGCACGAAAACCGTTGCGCCTCTGACCGGTGTTTTTGCCGTTGTGTCTGCCGGGCCGAGTCCTCTGCCCAGCGACGAAACCGTCGGCACCGTCTTTGTGCGGGTGAAGCTGTGCTTTCTTATAATCTCTTTGATTCTATCAACCTGACCGTCCTCTGCGCCTATTAGAAGCGTGGTATTGCCCGTCTGCAGAAAACCTCCGGTTGTAGAAAGCTTTGTTATCGAAAAGCCCTCATTGGTCAGAGTAGCCGCAACTGCTGCGCTGTCATCATTATTTACTATGGCTAAGACAAGCTTCATTACGAAGTACCTCCTGTAAGCGATTAATATAAAAAAGGAACAAACGCAGCTTTTCTGCGTAAACCTGCTAAGAATCTTAATTTTTCTAAATTATTATAAATATTATACACTTATTTGCCAAAATAATCAACAGTTTTTACCGATACGGCTCTGCGGCGAGGCCGGCCGTGTTCTTGCCTGCTTTAAACCCTTACATATAGGGGTTGAACACCTGCTGGCTCTTCTTGTCGAGCTGTCTGAAATCCCTTATTTCGTACCTGTTGTCGCTGCTGTCCCTTATGAGTACTCTGCCGTCATAAAGGTGCTTTATGTCGTTGTTCCTGTTCTTGACATCAAAGGAATACTTGCCCCTGTCCGTGTCGACTCGCATCTTTAACAGGCCGTACTTTTCGTAAGCCTCATAAATCCTTGTGATTTTGGGGATGAGATAGTATTCGTGAAGGGCGTTCAGGACGTTCTCACGGCTTTCTTCCATCAGCGTATTGATGTCCCTGATAACTGCCTTTTCCACGCCCTCCTCGTCAAGGAGGGTTATGTATTTATCAAGACCCGTTATCGGGAAGAGCCTTCTTGCCTCAAGGTTTTCAAACTTTCTGCCGTCATACAGCTCCACATTGAGGAGTATTCCTTCGCCCTTTGTAATTCGGGCATTATCATACTCAATATATATGCGATCCATCAGAAAACCCTCCTTTATTCAAAATTCTCTGCTTCCTTGTTCTTTCTTATCTTCTCGGACATGCTCTGAATCTCGATAAGCTTATAATACTTACCCTTCAGTGCCATAAGCTCGTCGTGGGAGCCGAATTCTATAATCTCGCCCTTGTCGACGACTATTATCTTGTTTGCCTTTCTGAGAGTGGAAAGACGGTGGGCTATCATAAGGGTCGTTCTGCCGCTGATAAGCCTTTCGATAGCGGTCTGGATAAGCTCCTCGGTTTCGGAGTCGACGGCTGCGGTCGCCTCGTCGAAGATTAGGATAGACGGGTTTTTGAGCACGGCTCTTGCGATTGAAAGACGCTGTCTTTCACCGCCCGAAAGGCCTGTGCCTCTTTCGCCGAGCATTGTGTCATAGCCTTCGGGGAGCTTTGCTATAAAGGAATGGGCGTTTGCAACATCGGCTGCATGTATGACCTCCTCAACTGTGGCGGAGGGGTTGCTGTAAGCGATGTTGTTGAATATGGTATCCCTGAACATCAGGGCTTCCTGCTGAACATAGCCTATCTTGCTGCGGAAGGACTGAAGGTCGATGTCCTTGATATTTACGCCGTCAACCAGAATCTCGCCCTCGTAATTGTCATAGAAGCGCATAAAGAGGTTTACAAGGGTACTCTTGCCCGAACCCGTCGTGCCGACTATACCCACAATGTCGCCGGGCTCGATTACGAGATTGATGTTGGTAAGGGTCTTTTTGATTTTGTCAAAGGAGAAGTTGACGCTCCTGTATTCAATCTTGCCCTTAAGGCTTTCGACCATATTGCCCTCGCCGAAGTTCTGCTCCGGCTCTGCGTCGATGATGTCAAGGATGCGTTCTGCGGAAGTCAGGGCGCTCTGATAGCCGTCGTTAAGGCTTGCAAAGAAGTTTACGGGGCCGTAAAACATACCCGCATAGGAGATGAAGGAAACAAGCAGACCGAGGGTGATTTCCCCGTCGATTGCCCATTTGCCGCCTATGCCCCAGATAAGCAGTGAGCCGCAGGTTACAAAGAAGGTGACGGCGTGGGGGAAGATGTTTGCAAGCACCGAGGCTCTGATATCCTCCTGAAGCCACTCGTTGTTATATGAATTGAACTTGTTTATCGCTCTATCTTCGCTTGTGAAGGACTTTATTACCCTTACGCCGGGAAGGGTGTCGGAAAGTATGGCGCTGACCGATGACCAGCGTCGCCAGATGCGTCTGTAAATGGGGGATATTTTCTGACCGAAATACCTTGCGCCTAAGACTACCAGCGGAACGGGGATGAGCGAAAGCAGTGTGAGCTTCCAGTTAAGTGAGAACATTATGATGATAATACCGACCGCAAGGAAGGCCTGGACTATTGCCTCCTGAGTGATTCTGAGCATGAAGGCCTGAAGGTTGTTGGTGTCGCCGCTGATTCTTGCAAAGACTGAGCCCGTGCTTATCTTGTCATAGAAGGCCATGGGCAGGTACTGTGCTTTTGCGTAGATGTCGTTACGCAGCCTTGTAACCGTCCTTGAACCGGCCTTACGCATGTAGTGGCCTCTGATTGTGCCTATGGTGTACTGAACCATATAGATAAGCAGCAGCGTGACCACAAGCTGATACAGCTTTTTAAGGTTGCTTGATTCAATAACCTCGTCAACCAGCATCTTTGTGATATACGGCGGGGCAAGTGCCATTGACGTTGTTATCAATGAAAGAAAGAAGCAGAACAGCAAGGTTCCCTTTTCAGGCAGTATGTAGCCGGCGAGCTTTTTGACGAGTTTGCCCTTTGAGGCGCAGTTGATACACTCCGCACCTGCGCTTGAAAGTGCTCTGCCGCATTTGGGGCAGAAGGACTTCATCTTTTTGAAGGTCGCCTCAACGAGCTCGACCTCTTTTAAGGGGTCGTTGCCCTTTGCGAGATTCTCGTAAAAAATTGCCGCACCGTCGGCTAAGGAGGCTACCGAATATGTAAAGCGGAACAAATCGACTTTTTTGTCACCGCAGGTTACTCTCAGCATTGCGTTGCCGTACATTCTCTTGACCTTTGACTCCGTAACGTCCTTAAGGTCGACAATGAGAACACCGCCCTCGTGGTATTTGTCGAAGGCAAAAATCCTCTTGTCAGTTGTGAGTACGGCGGACTGATTGTACAAACCCTTTAAATCAAGGTCTCCGACAAGGCAAAATAAAACCTTTTCGTCGGCAGCGAGAAGCTCTTCGGCTTTTTTCGCAAACTCCGACGGAAAGGGCAGATTTGTCAGTATGTTTTCGGGAAGCATATAATCTCCTCCTTGACCGGCAAGCGAACAAATTAATTCGTTCATTTTGTCACGGAATTTATATCACATCTGCTATAAAAGAGCAAGGGTTTTGAAGGTATTTTTTAACTTCCTACATTTCTTTCAAATATGTCGAAAATTTAAAGTTTATTTGTCTATTTCGACGAATCATAATTTGCCAAACAGGCAGTATAAAAAGTAATTTTCTGTTATTGAATTATGTCCGCTTTAACTCAGCCTATCTTTTTTTACATTCAAGGCATACCCAGCCGTTTTCGGTTCTGCGCTTTGTCACTTCAAAACCGCTGTCCGAAAGGGCGGTTCTGACCTCGTCCTCTCTTATGTCTATGATTCCCGAAACGATATATACTGCGTTGTCTTTAAGAAAGTCTGTTACATCCTTCGACAGCATTATTATTGCGTCGGCCACTATGTTGGCAAGGACGATATCGTATTTGCCGCTGACCTTTTCCGTTAAGCTGCCGTGGATAAACCGAAGCTGCGGCTCACAAAAGCCGTTGAGGGTGCCGTTTTCCTTTGCGATTTTGACAGCAAGGGGGTCAATGTCCACACCGACCGCATTTTTTGCACCTAAAAGCAGCGAGGCGACTGCGAGTATACCGCTGCCGCAGCCCACATCCAGTACAGCAGCGCCCTCTCGGCCTTCCATATTCTCGTCCAAAGCCTCAAGGCAGAGGCGGGTCGTCTCATGGGTTCCCGTGCCGAAGGCTACGCCCGGCTCGAGATTAAGTATTTTCCTGTCGGTGACGGGGGCGGCCTCCCATAAGGGTCTTATAAGCAGGCGATTGCCGACGGGGATGGGCTTAAAATACTTACGCCAGTTGTTCTCCCACTCCTCGCTGTCGGAAATACCGAGGCTAATATCAAAGGGGATGCCCTCCGCATTCAGCCGCTCGGACAGATAAGCTATGTGCGGCTCGGGGTTTTCGTCCTCCGGCAGATAAATATGAATTATAGCCTTAGACTTGTCCTTTTTCAGCAGGTCCTCGTCTATGATGTCGATATGAGCAATTTCGAGTGCGTCCTTTTCAAGATTAGTATAGTCCTCCACATATATGCCGTGGGGGACTGTCATGTTTGCTATATCTGCCGCCGAATCGGCGCTTTTTGATGGCACGGTGATTTTGATTTCTGTCCAGTTCATTTGATTCCTCTTATTCGAAATTGCCTTGAAGGCAAAGCTTTCTCACTCTGCCTTCAAGGCTTGTTGCGTCAATTAATACTGATTATAAATATCCTCGCAGGAGCAAAGGAAGTCCTTAAACTCGATTACCCTGCCATCGTCAAGGACAGCCTTACCGGTCATTCTGCCGAAGACCTGGTGCTGGTCGGAGATTACAAGCTTAAAGTCCAACTTTGCCTGCCTGTCTATTATCGGGAAAAAGTCAGCCTCGAACCTGCCGTCGCTTGAAGTGAACTTCCACGGAAGCATGTAGTCGTCGGGCGGGATTATGAATTCCATGTCATCAATCTTATGTCCTACGTTGTCGTAGAAAATCATATTCTCGGTGGCCGCCGAGTTGTCGCCGAAGCCGTAACCTAAGTTGAAGCCGAAGGGGACGCCGTCAACCTGACCGCTGCCGGTGGCCCAGAGCCAGTTGTTCTTATATGTCCAGACGCCTCTGCCCCAGTCAAGCACGCCGAAGTCCGTGCAGGGGTCAAAGGTATATGTCTTGCCGTCAAACTTAACCTGACCGCTCGCTCTCATGCAGTTGTGCTTGCGGTTGTAGTAGAAGGCCTTTTTGTTCTCCTTCCACGGAATAGAAATGACGATGGAGTCGGCCTCAGGCTCGTCAAGGTGTATCTCGCAGCTTAAATCCTTGCCCTCATGGAAATTCTTAAAGGTGCAGATTATGTCCCTGCTGTCGGGATTGTTGTAGAACTCCATGTTGACACGCTTTGTAGCATACTTGCTGTTGCCTTCGGTGCTGGATTCGGGCATCTTCATCTTGCCCATAGGTAAGGGGATGATCTGGGTTTCGGTGTGCTCCCAGGGGATTGTGAAGTCAAGCAGCGACACCGACAGCATGCCGATATAGCCTAAGTCCGCCATGGTCAGGGCAATACCGTATTCGTTCGATGTGACAAGATAGTAATCCCATTCCTTGATTCTGAACTTTGGTGCCTTGATCTGATCCCTGCTGTAAATCTGGCACGGTCTTTTTGAATAGCCAGGCTCCCTCAATGAGCCATCGGGATTAAGTACCTTCTGTCTTGATGTGATTTCGTGATTTCTTGTAGACATATATATCCTCCCGTAATTATTATTGGCTGTTTTGGCTGTGCAGGTTACATTGAGTCTTAGCTTAAATTATCAAAGTCCAAGGTCCGCTTCGGCATTAAGCGGCTTTCGTCCGTGGTTGTAAAGTCGTCTGTCTTCAAGTGCCCATTGGCGGGGTGTAAACTCGCCCTTTAAGGTGTCCGTCGTGGCGGAGATTATCTCGTACACTCTCGAATCAAGCAGGTCAAGCTGTGATAGCAGCTACGCCTCGAGGAATGCGGGTCTGACCGCTGCTCCGAACTCAGGTTCGCCGTGGTGGGAGATTATCATGTGCTCGACGCACATTAAAAGCTCCGGGTCGATTTTAAGCTCCCTGCCCACTCTCTCGACGGCCATTGCACCTCTGACAAGGTGTCCGACTAACATTCCGTCGGCGGTGTAGTTTTCCGCAAGGCCTGCCTCGGAGAGATTAAACTCCTCTGTTTTGGCTATATCGTGAAGGATTACGCCCGTTAAGAGCAAATCCTCGTCAACGCTCGGATATATTTTGCTGACTGCCTGTGCAAGACGAATTATCGTAAGAATGTGATAAAGCAGGCCGCCTCTGATTGCGTGGTGCAGCTTGACTGCCGCAGGCCAGACAAGCAGCCTGTCCTCGTACTCGTCAAGCAGGGCATTTACAAGCTTTTTAAGCTGCTCGTCGGAGAAGGCGTTCACTATGCGCCTTATTTCGGCCATCATTATTTCGCCCGTGTATTCGGCACTGGGGACAAAGTCCTCAAGCTTTACGCCGTCAGCACTTGTGGCGGCTCTGATACGGTCGATTCTCAGCTGCGGCTGACCGTTGTACTGGAGTATCACTCCCCTGATTTTTATAATGCTGTGAAGGCGGATTTCAGGGTGCAGATCCTCGTTATAGTCCCACAGCTTTGCAACGATTTCGCCGTCTAAATCAGCGAGGACCAGGTCAAGATAGGTCGAGCCGTTCTTGGAGGTCTTTTTCTCGCAGGATTTTACAAGGGCAAAGCCGTCCACCGTGCCGCTTTTGTCAATAACCTTAAATCTCATATCTTTTCCTTTCCGGGTTCTGTGCTCTGAGCGGTGCTTTTCTTCTTACTGAATATAACGAATTTGCTGAAGAAGTAGTTGAGAATAACAACTATTATCGCAAGGGCTACCTTTGCGGGCATTTCGCCGACCTTCAGAAGCTCTACGAACAGAATCAGTCCCAGCTGCTCAATTAACAGTGAGAATACTCTTGCGCCGATGAATGAAAGCAGTTCCGCACGGACTTTTTTTCGTTCCCAGCTTTTGCTCTCGAACACATACAGCTTGTTAGTGACGAAAGCAAACAGAACAGCGATTATCCATGCCATTACATTGGCGACAAGGTATGAGCCGACGGGGATTTCCTTGCCCGCAACGGGCAGGACAAAGAGTGCGCCCTCGCCCAGCAGCATGTTAAACAGCTTAAAGCTGCTTAAATTTACGACAGTCGTTACAACTCCGAAAAAAACGTATATTACTACTTCGTATGACAGAAGCTTTGCGAAAATGCTTATTTTCATCAGGCTTCTGATTAAAGGCAGCTTTACAGCCCAGTCATATAATCTTTTCATATTAGCTCCGTTTGAACAATTATTCTGCGGCCTTTTTAAGCACCTCAAGGGCTTCCTTTGCGTCCGCATCAAAATCCACAAGCCTGCCCTCTACGGAGCATCTCTCGCAGCCGCTTTCGATTACGGCCTTTACAAAGACCGAATAATCATAGCCGTCGTCCTTCTTAGGCGAGTGGCGGGTCACAGGGTGGGAGATGTGGGTATGCTGGATTTCGCCCTTGAACTTAGCCGGCTCGTCGTCGCTGTCATTTTCATAGGCCATGTGATAGATGTCTCCGAGACCCTTTACGTTGGACAGGCCTGCCCTTCTTGCAAGCTCTACGCCTTCGCTGACCTTATGAATGACATTTGTTTCGGTGCTTCTTAAAGGCTCGATGGCTATGGTGACGCCGTGCTCTGCGGCAATGGGGCCTGCGTATTCCTTTAAGAATACAACAAGCTGCTCGTATGCCTTATCCCTCGGGAAGCCCTCGGGGATTTTGCGGGCGCCGCCGCTGCCGAATACTACTGACTTTATGCCGACTCTTTCGGCTCTTTCCATGCCCTTAGAAACAAAGGCCTTAATAACATCGTAATCAACCTCGTCGCCCGTAAGCTTTATGGAGCCGGGGATGAAGCAGTTTGCGGCCTCGCATGAAAAGCCTGTTTCCTTTAAAACATCTAAGAAGGCGTCAAGCTCCTCGTCGGCCATTTCAGTAAGACCCGTAAAGTTTATCTCCACATAGTCATAGCCGAGCTTTGCCAATGTCCTGATTTTGTCGTGGTCCTTTGCCGAAAGGCATAATCCGAATTTAAGACTCATAATACTATCTCCTTTATATAATCCGACACTGCATTAATGAATGTCGGGCTTAATTCCCGAATTGATAAGCATTTCTTCGGCGCTTTGAAGTAAAGCCGGGGTGATTTCCATGCCGCCGTTGATTCTTGCAAGCTCGTACTTTCTGCCCTCAAAGTCGAGATTGCGGACGGTTGTACTTGTTGTGTTGTCACTGACGGACTTTTCTATGAGCAGATGGCAGTCCGCCATTGCGGCGAGCTGGCTTAAATGGGTGACGCAGATGACCTGACGGCTTTGTGCTGTTTCTTTGAGCTTAATTGCGACCTTGCCGGCAGCCCTGCCGCTGACGCCCGTGTCGATTTCATCAAAAATCAGGGTGCCTATGGTGTCGGCGTCCGCAAGCACGCACTTGATTGCAAGCATTATGCGTGAAAGCTCGCCGCCGGAAGCGGTCTTTACAAGGGGCTTCGGCTCCTCGCCTGGGTTGGCGGAAAGCAAAAACTCCACCTTGTCCGCACCGTCGGCTTTATAATCGGACTTTGTGAAATCCACCTTAAACTGCACATAGGGCATGTCAAGGAATTCGAGCTGCTCTTTGATCCTTTTTGCGAAGGTTTCGGCGGTCTTTTTTCTCGATTCCGACAGCTTCTCGGCAGCTGCAATTAGCTCGCCTTTTAGTATGTTAAGCTCGGCGATAATGTTATTCAGCCGCTCCTCGGAAAGCTCGATGTCCTGAAGCTCCTTTTCGGCGTTATGTAAGAATTTGAGCATTTCGCCTTCGGTTTCGCCGTATTTTCGTGACAGCCTGTAGAGCTCGTCAAGGCGCTCCTCGATTCTGTCAAGGTATGCGCCGTCAAAATTCAAAGATGACAGGAAGGAATTTATATCGGAGGCGCACTCACTAAGCGTAATTGAAGCCTCTCTCACAAGCTCGGCGGTTTTTGCCAAGTCCTGCGCATTATTTGCGGCAAGCTCGACCCTTGAAGCGGCCTCGCTGCTTAAATCAGCCGCTCCCCTTATGTATTCCGAGCCTGAAAGCAGCTCGTATGCGGCGCTTAACTGCTCGATTATGGTCTGTGAGTTTAGGCACAAATCCCGCTGGGCTTTTAGCTCGTCCATCTCGCCCTCACGGATATTAGCCTGCTTTAATTCGTTTACCTGAAAGCTGAGGATGTCCATACGCCTTGCCTTTTCGCTCTCGTCAAGGCTTATTTTCTCCGCCTCTTTTTTAAGAGAGCGGATTTTATTATATACTTCGGAATAATTGTTTATAAGCTCGTCGTGGCAGGCTAATCTGTCGATGTATTTAATATGATTATCGGCGGCCATAAGCTCACGGCTGTCTGCCTGTCCGTGTACGGCAATCAGCGTTGCGGAAATGCTCCTAAGCATTGAAAGTGTTGCCGCAGCACCGTTGATTTTGCAGACATTGCCGCCGTCCTTTTTAATTGTACGCTGAAGCAAAAGACTACCGTCATCCTCCGTCGGCAAACCAAGCTCGGACAGAAGATAGGCGGTATCCTTAGAAATATTCGTAAAAAGAGCACTGACCATCGCCGTATCGGCGCCTGTTCTGATAAGCTCCCTCGATGTTTTTTCGCCCATAACGGCATTGATTGAGTCAATAATAATGGATTTGCCCGCACCGGTCTCACCGGTTAGGCAAATGAAGCCGTCCGAAAAATCAATGGCAGCCTTCTCAATTACGGCAATGTTTCTGATGTTCAGTGTGGCAAGCAAACA
Organism: Clostridiales bacterium; assembly: GCA_012520115.1. Taxonomy (GTDB): domain Bacteria; phylum Bacillota; class Clostridia; order Oscillospirales; family Acutalibacteraceae; genus DTU053. The sequence goes on from JAAYOZ010000177.1 coordinate 17,022, forward strand.
ACCACCGCCTCGTGAAGGGTCAAAGGGGATTATATATCAAGCTGTTTTGCGATAGTCTCGCAAATATTCTTAGCGGCAGCCTCTGTTCTGCAAAGCAGGAAGATTGTGTCGTCGCCGGCAAGGGTTCCGACAGTGTCGTGCCACTTCATCTCGTCAAAGACCGCACAGGCTGCCTGAGCGGTGCCAGTATGACATTTAAGCGCGCAGATATTCATAGCGTAGTCGACCGAAATGACGGAGCCGGAGAAAAATGCGTGGAAGCGGGCGTCCTCGTCGTCGGAGGTGTTTCTCGGGCAGCAATAGCGGTATTCGCCCCTTGCTGAGGGCTGCTTTATGAGCCTTAATTCCTTAATGTCCCTTGAAACAGTCGCCTGGGTGACCTGGATTCCTCTTTCGTTCAGCTTTTTCAAAAGCTCTTCCTGGGTGCTGATGTCGCTTTCTTCGATTAGCTTTAATATTAGCTCGTGTCTTGCTTTTTTCATGTGAAAGCTCTTTCCTTCCTATTCATGGTTACAGGTTTTGAAACAGTTGACCGGTTTACTTCAGACTGTTTGTGGCAAGCTTGTTGTATAAAACATCCATAAAGGTGTCTTCCTTCAGGATAATAAAGCCTACGTCTATATCGGCGCATTTAATTACGCATCTGCTGTCTTCGCTGAGCATAACCGCCTCCTCGCCGTCGCAGGAGAGGGCTATGGGTGCGTTGCTGTCGGCTACGGGGGATATTGTAAAGACGCTGTCGCTGCGGAAGATGATAGACCTTGCAAACAGTGAGTGTGGGCAGACGGGAGTCAGGATAATGCACTGCATATCCGGGTCCACAACCGGACCGCCGGCGGCAAGGGAGTAGGCGGTTGAGCCGTTGGGCGTTGAAAGAATGATGCCGTCGGAGGAATACCTGCCGATTTTCCTGCCGTTGCACTCTACATTTATGTGTGAGAGCTTTATCTGATTGCCTCTTGCAAAAACTATGTCGTTTATGGAGTAGTCTTTTCTGATAAGCTGGTCGTTTTCATATAGGGAAAGCTCCAATAACATTCTGCGGCTGATTTTATAATCGCCCGTGGCGAGCTTAGAAAGCAAATCCAGCTCGTCGCTTTCAAGGCTTGCCATAAATGCAAGGTTGCCCGCATTAATGCCCAGAACAGGCTTTGAACTGAGGGCTGCGTGCTTTGCGGAGTGCATGACGGAGCCGTCGCCGCCGACTGCTATAATCAGGTCGCACTCTTTAAAAAGCCTCTCGTCCTCTAAATAGATTGCGTTTTCCAGCACGGGAAAGGCGCACTTATACTGGTCGGGAAAGGAATACCTGATTCCCGCCGCCTCAAGACGCTTGCAGGCTGCAACGGTCACATCAAAGGCATTTTTTCTTGTTAGGTTTGGCATTATGGCAGCCAGCATTATTTTCACCGCCGTTTGTGGGAGATTATTCGCTTTGCTTCAAATATGTGTGAGCTGACTCGACAGTCTGACGGGCTTTTGATTTAATATCGGGGATTTCCTGTGCATCCTTATCCTTTTTAAGGTGAATCAGGTACTCTATATTACCGTCGCCGCCGCTTATGGGGGAAAAATCAAGGCCGGAAACCGTAAAACCCTCATCCTTCGCCCTTGCATAAATTTTCAGTATAATCTCTGTATGAACCTTCTTGTCCTTTACAATGCCGTTCTTGCCGATATTGGCTCTGCCCGCCTCAAACTGAGGTTTTATGAGCAAAACGGCCTGTCCCTTATCCTCAAGAAGATTATATACTGTCGAAAGAATTAATACAAGAGAAATAAATGATACATCACAAGAAATAAACCGCACCTTAAAGGGCAGGTTATCAGCAGTCGTATTCCTTATGTCTGTATTTTCATACACAAAAACCCTGTCGTCACCCCTGAGTGACGGGTGAAGCTGATTTGAACCCACATCGACGGCAATTACACGGTTTGCGCCGTTTTTCAAAAGGCAGTCCGTAAAGCCGCCTGTGCTGGAGCCGATGTCAAGGCAGTCAAGGTTTTTTACGTCAATATTAAAAACGGAGAGGGCTTTTTTTAGCTTTTGCCCGCCCCTTGATACAAATTCATCCGAAAGGCCCTTTTCGACCTCTATTTTGTCAGCTTCGCTTACCTTAAAGGAGCTTTTGTTTACGGAGTTGCCGTTTACCCTGACCCTGCCTTCGGCTATGGCATTGGCGGCCTTCTGACGGCTTTCGGATAGTCCTCTTTTAACTATTTCGGTATCAAGTCTTTCTTTTTCGGACATAAGACCTCCGCCGGTTACGGCTCAAAGCCGCTTGCGGCAGGTGCTATCAAGGCTTCCGTAATGATTTCGCACATGCCGTCGGTGTCGAGTTTGAACTTATTTAATAGGTTCTGAACGGTCGCATGGGGCACAAAGCAGTCGTCTACCGCAATCAGCGAATAGTCGCCCTTAAAGCCCTGCTCCTTTAAGATGAGCGCCAGCTTCTCGCCCACGGAGCCTGATTTTATGCCCTCCTCAAAGAAGAATACCCTCTTTTTCTCGAATATCTTCCTGACTGCTTCCTTGTCAATGGGCTTGATTTTCGTCAGCTTTACCACCATGACGGGGATGCCCTGCTCTTTAAGCCTGTTGACTGCGGCGGCTGAATAGCCGAAAAGCCTGCCGTAGGTCACTATGACCGTATCAGCAGAGCTGTCGCCGTAGACCTCATAATCCGAATAGGTGTTTACAAAATCATCGGGCAGAATACATTCGCTGCCCCTATAATACCTGACTGCCGCAACCGAGTCCTGATGATAGAAGGCGTTTATAAAGCAGCGGCGCATCTCCGCATAGGTGGAGGGGGAATAGACGGTGATGTCGGGAATGGTGTTTAAGAAAGCCACATCAAAAATGCCGTGGTGGGTTTCGCCGTCCTCGCCCACAAAGCCCGCTCGGTCAATGGCAAGAATCATCTTCTGCCTTTGCAGTGCGCCGTCGTGAATGAGCTGGTCATAGGTCCTTTGCAGGAAGCTGGAATAGACCGCAAAGACAGGCACCATGCCCGCTTTGGCAAGTCCAGAGGCGAAAATAACCGCATGCTCCTCTGCTATGCCCACGTCAAAGAACCTGTCGGGGAAGCGTTCCGCAAAGCCCACAAGACCCGTGCCTACGGACATTGCGGCGGTTATGGCGCAGATTCTTCTGTCCTTTTCGGCCACGTCAATAAGGAACCTGCCGAACTCGGCGGAAAAGTTAGTGCCGGCAGATAGAGGCTCGCCTGTGTTTATATCGAACTGGGAAATGCCGTGGAAGGCCTCCGGGGACTTTTCAGCATGGTCGTAGCCCTTGCCCTTTACGGTGTAAATGTGTAAGAGTACCGGATAGTTAGCGGTCTTTGCGCCCTCCAAGGCGTCGCAGAGCTGGTTTATGTTGTGACCGTTTATGGGGCCCATGTACCTGAAGCCGAAATCCTCAAAGATATTGCTCTTGTATATCATGTTTTTTACATAGGTTTTTATCTTGAACAAGGTCAATGACAGCCTCTTGCCCACGAAGGGGATTTTGTTCAAAAGCTGCTCGGTCTTTGCTTTTAACCTGAAATAGCCCGGACGAGCCTTAATGGCGGCAAAATACCTTGCGAGGGCGCCCACGTTCTTTGAAATGGACATCTCGTTGTCGTTGAGTATGACAATGAGCCTTGTTCTTGAGCGTCCCGCATTGTTGAGCGCCTCATACACGATGCCGCCCGTAAAGGAGCCGTCACCGATAACGGCGACAGTGTAGTTTTTGTTGCCCTTGATTTTATTTGCGGCTGCTATGCCATATGCGCTTGAAACGGATGTACTGCTGTGGCCGCTGTAAAATATGTCGTGCTCGCTCTCATCCGGCCTGCAGAAGCCCGATAAGCCCCCTTCAGTTCTGAGGGTGTCGAACCTGTCATAGCGGCCCGTTAAAAGCTTGTGGACATAGGACTGGTGGCCCACATCCCAGACAATCTTGTCATAGGGTGAGCAGAATACCCTGTGCAGAGCAATTGAAAGCTCCACCACGCCGAGATTTGAGGCAAGATGCCCGCCGTTTTTCGAAACGGTATCAATTAGCACATGCCTTATCTCTTCCGCCAGCTTTGGCAGATCCTCGTTTTTGAGCTTTTTAACATCAAGTGGACCTTTAATTCCGCTTAATAACTCGTAATTTTCCATTGTGAACTTCTCCTGTTAACGAGAAGCGCAAGCATGCTATACGCTTCTTTCAAGGAGCACTTTCGCAAACTCCGTCAAGAAGTCCGCCCTTTTCCCGAAGGGTGTAAGTGCAGAAAGGGCCGTTTCGGTGTGCTCCTGAGCAAGAGCTCTTGCTCCTTCGATTCCGAGAACAGAGACATAGGTGGCTTTATTTAGCTTTTCGTCCTCGCCCTGTTCATCGCCGTCAAGAATATCGTCAATAATCTGAAACGCAAGACCGATATTGTCGGCAAAAATCTCTGCCGCCTGTATTTCATATTCTCCCGCATCTGCGGCAATGCAGCCTAACACGCAGGCCGCCTTTATGAGTGCGGAGGTTTTCAATAAGTCCATCTTCTGAAGCTCTTCTACCGTGAGCTTCTTGTTCTCGCTGTCAATGTCAATGCTCTGACCGCCTATCATGCCCTTGGGGCCTGCAAGTCGGGACAGAACCCTGACTGCCTTTGCAATCTGCTCGCATTTTAAGGGGGCGTCGGAAAGGGTTTCAAAGGCAAGGGTCAGAAGGGCGTCGCCTGCAAGCAGGGCAACTGCCTCGCCGAACTTAACATGGCAGGACTCTCTGCCACGGCGCATATCGTCGTCATCCATGCAGGGCAGGTCGTCATGAATTAAGGAATAGGTGTGTATAAACTCGACTGCGGCGGCGAAGTGGAGTGCGTCCTCCTTAAACCCGCCGCACATTTTGCAGAACTCCAATGTCAGAACGGGGCGGACACGCTTTCCGCCGGAGGACAAAGAGTAGGCGGCGGCGTCCCAGACAATGTCCTCGGCTGAGCCGTTTTTACCCGCTCCTTTAATTATATTTTCAAGAAATGGATTTATTAAATTCAGGTTGTCTCTTAAGTCTTCTTTAATCATTGAGCTCCGCCCTTATATTTGTTTAATAGAATAAGGATATGTAAAAAGAGGGGTTTTATAAGGCACTATTCTTTATTTTTGAGCATGGTTATCTTCTGCTTTGCATCTTCAAGGCTTTTGCGGCAGCTTAAAGCGAGCTTAGTGCCCTCGTCAAACAAGCTGACGGCCTCCTCAAGCTCTATTTCGCCCTTTTCGAGCTTTGATACTATTTCTTCGAGTCTTTTTATTGACTTCTCATAGGATTGTTCAGCCATAAAATCACAACTCTTTCGTCTCTAATATATTACACTTTAAAACGCCGTCCGTCAAATTTACATCTATTTTGTCGCCTATCTTCACTGCGGTGACGGTCTTTATAATCCTGCCCTTTGTCTCCTCCTCGGCGGACACGGCTATGGCGTAGCCCCTGCCGAGAATTTTTAAAGGTGAGAGGGCGTCGAGCATTGAAATGTTTCTGCTGAGCAGGTGCTGCTTTTCGCTTATTAAGCTATCGCCTGCCTTATTCAGCCTTTGGCGCAGGCTGTCAATGGTCTGAAGCCTGCTTTCAATCATGGCGGTAGGCTCCTTTGACAAAAGCCTGTTATAAAGCAGGGTCAGGTTGTATGTCTTGCTGTTGATAAGCTCGTCTGCCGAAGCTGAAAGCCTTTGCTCCAATAATCTTATGCGGTGCAGAAGCTCCGCCCTTTCCGGGACCGCAAGCTCTGCGGCGGCTGAAGGCGTGGGCGCTCTTAAATCGGCTGCAAAATCTATCAATGTATAGTCGCTCTCATGGCCTACGGCAGAGATAATGGGGATTTCACTGGCGGCAACGGCCCTTGCAATGCGCTCGTCGTTAAAGGTCCAGAGCTCCTCGACACTGCCGCCTCCCCTGCCCACTATCAGCACATCGGCGGCCTTTTTACTGTTGAACTCCTTTATGGCGGCGGTGATTTCGTCCACCGCCTTAATTCCTTCGACGCTTGCGGGGCAGAAAACCACCTCGGATAGAGGCCAGCGGCGGGCTAAAACGGTCAGAATATCGTGAATTGCTGCGGAGCTGGCGGAGGTGATGACTCCGACCTTTTTAGGGAAACGGGGTATGGGGCGCTTTCTGCTCTCATCAAACAGACCCTCTTTTTGAAGCTTTTGTTTCAGCTTTTCCAAAGAGGCGGCCAATTCACCTTCGCTCTGGGCTTCGATTGTCTCGGCGTAAAGCTGGTATGTGCCGTCACGCTCGAAAACGGAAACACGGCCACGGACTGTTACCTTCATGCCGTTTTCGGGCATGAAGCGAAGCCTTTCAGCAGCTCTGCTGAACATTACCGCCTTTAATGAGGAGCTTTCGTCCTTGAGGGTAAAATAAAGGTGACCCGTTTTGAAATGACGGGTGAAATTCGATATCTCGCCGCTGACATAGAGGTCAAAAAGCTTTCTGTCTGCGTCGATTATCGACTTGATATAAAAATTAAGCTGTGAAACACTTAAAATATAATTCTCTGTCATAAGCATACCTGCTTTTGTTACAGCTTATTGCGGGCTTTGTGCATCAGATAACACAGTACCGCAAGGCCTGCGGCGTTGTCACCGGACATTTCGGGAGAGCCGAAAACGCAAAATAGCCGCTCTTTTGCCTTTTCTCTTAAATACTGATTTGCCGTGACGCCGCCTGAGAACAGAACCTTCTGCCTGCCGGTGCTTTTAATGGCCGACTCAGCCATAAGGATTATTGCCTCGGTCACATAGGAGATACAGTATTTTGCTATGTCCTCTTTACTCTCGCCATTTCGGAGCATCTTTTCGCACTGGTTTTCAAGGCCGGAAAAGCTGGCGCAGCCGTCTTTGAAATAGGGCTTTATGTTAAACTCTTGGTCCGATTTATTGGCTAACCTTTCAAGCTCCTCGCCTGCCGGAAAGGCTATACCGAGCATCTTGCCAACCCTGTCGATGGCCTGCCCTGCCTTTAAGTCAAGGGAGGCGGAAATGGGCTTTATATCGATAATGCTGTCTTTGTCATAGCTGACATTTAATATATCCGTCGTGCCGCCTGAAAGATGGACGGCAATGAAGCCACTTTCAAGCATATCGAGTGCGTCTGCGCTGTGAAGTGCCGCCATGATATGCCCCGCCTGATGATTCGACGGGTAAAAGGGTATATTATTTGATGCGGCGATTGCCCTTGCAACGCCTTCGCCCGCCAAAAAGCAGGGCATGTAGGAATTATCGGCATTTGTCGGCTTAATACTTGCGGCGCAGGCTGCAAGGCTGTAATCCTTTGCCGCCGAAAAAGCCTTCTCTGTCAATGCGGGAAGCTCTTTAATATGCTGAAAAAGGGCTTCGCTTTGTCTTAAACCCAACTCGCCCTCTTTTACGCTTAACAACCTTCTGATGTCGGCGACAAAGGAGTCCGAATCGGGCTCATAAATCGCCACAGAGGTCTTATAATTACTTGTGTCAATTCCGAGATAAATGTCCATAATCACAGCTTTACGTCTGCGGTTTCCGGTTCTGTGTCTGCGGTGTCGGGTTCGGCTAAGGCTTCGGGTTCGGTTTCGGTTGCTTCCCCGCCTGTTTCGCCCTGCCGCTCCCTGATAAAGCTGCCAAGTAAACCGTTTACAAAGGCTGCGTCCTCCTGCACGGAGTATTTCTTTGCAAGCTCTACCGCTTCGTTTACGCTGACGCTTACGGGTATATCGTCAAAATAGAGTATCTCGCACAGGGAAAGCCGCAGAACGGAAAGTGCTACCTTTGAGAGCCTTTCCTTCTTCCACTTGACCGTTCTTTGCTCGATTATACTGTCGATTTCGTTAGTGTTTTTGCTCAGTGTGTCGAGCAGCTTCTTTGAATAATCCGACTGGATATAAGCGCCTGCTTCCGCTTCGTCATCGATAATATCCGTCAGAGCTTCTTCGGGCTGAAATAGCGCCGAAAAAACTATATTAAACGCCTGCTCTCGTTCTTCTCTGCGTCCCATCCTGTTTCCTCCGAAGGTTATCCAAATTAGTCGTCAAATACTATATCATCCACTGTTACATTTACGCTTTTAACCACGTTGCCCGTCATGTTCTGAACAGAGTTTTTGATGTTGGTCTGAATAAGCTTTACCACGTTCTGAATCGAGGCATCGCTTTTTAGGTTGACGGCGATGCTGATTTCAATGCCCGTCTGGCTCGATTTAATCTCTATCGAGTGCTTCCCGTCGCCCCTGCCCAGAATTTTAGAGGGAGAAGGAAGCTTTGAAAGCCCCGCAAAGCCGCTGACCTCTCTGGCGGCGTTATATGCGATTGAGGCTATTACATCATTTGCTATATAAAGGTTTCCCTCCGGGGTTTTTGAGTTTACCAATGACATAGAAGCTCCTCCCGACTTATATTTGATTAACAGCGGTGTTTTTACAGTATATTTCAGTTTATTGTACCATATAAGCAATAAAATATAAAGACGAATTTGAGGCTATTATACCGAGCCCTTTCTGAGCCCCTTGAAAACCTATTAAACCAGTATTAATTTACTGTTTTAAAAACCGCCAACAGGGTTTACAACAGGCTTCAGCTATGGTTTAATATCTATGGTTTAAATCACACAATTAGACAAATAGTTTTCTTTTTTTTAGCAGCAGGAAAAAACGGAGGATTTATGAGCGACAGGGATTACGGCAATTTCACGGGACTTAGCAAACAGGCACTCGGAGTACTGAGGGTTAATGCGGTCATTCAGTGCGGGGTGCTGATTCTTTTGTCCCTTCTGCTTTTGTTCACACCGTTGGAGAAAGTAATATCTCTGATTATTATTCTCTTTATTTTAGTTATCTGCGCTGTTTATTTCTTCAAGATAACCGTATTCCGTCACAGGCGGTATAAGTACAGGATTACCGATGACAGAATCGATATTGTGGAGGGTGTTTTCTTCGTCTCACACACAATAGTGCCCGTCGACAGGATTCATCAGGTGGAAATAGCCTACGGCCCCATTGACAACAGATTCGGTGTGGCGAAGGTCATTGTAACCACCGCAGGCTCAAGGGCGGTGCTGCGTTTTCTGGAAAGGGAGATTGCATCACAGATTGCCGAAAGGCTTAATGATATGATTAGGGAGCGTCTTGAGGCCGCAAGGACAGTCGGCGGTACAGGGACGGCTTCTTCTATGTTCGGCGATTTAGACGGATTCGGCGGTGACGGCAATGTTTAAAAAGCCCGCAAGAAATCATCCGTCGATTATCTTTGAAAGGCTTGCGGCGTTCTGGGGCTTTGTTATCATAATGTTTGTGTCGGAGGCCTTTAATAAGTTATTAAGCGGAGAGAGCATGATTTTCTCCGCCGCTTACTGGCGTTCTTTCTTCTATATGCTTAAGGCCGGTAATTTAAAGGTGCTGCTTTCCGGCACGGGACTGTTTCTTGTCTGCTCGGTTGTCATAGTCATCAGCTTTTTAATCTGGCGAAAGACCTTCTTTTTCATCAGCGACGGTGTACTGTGCGTTGAGAGAAGGACCATATTCAAAAAACTGTCAAAGCTGCCCGCCTCAAATATCTCCACCGTCAATATTGAGAGGAACCTTTTTGAGCGTCTTATAGGCACCGCAAAGGTTAAGGTCGATATAAACTCCTCAACAACCTCAGAGCAGACCGATTTTACATTTGTGCTTAAACTGGAACTGGCGGAAATACTTAAAGAGGAGCTCATAAAAGCAAAGGGCGGCGAAGAAGCCGACCCGCAAAGCTACGGTTATTCTGCGAAGCCCGCTTTAAGCTCGCAGCCGAAAACCATAATCAGCTTTTCGCCGATTAAGGTGATTACACATCAGCTTTTAAGCATTCCCTTCGCTCAGGTGGTGCTGGCGCTTATCACATTTCTGCCCGCCTTTCTTGATGATGCCGATTACGCTTATGAATATTACGCAGGGGCGTCCGGCGATAAAACAGTGCTGGTGCTGCTTATTGTAATAGGCGCAGTGCTGTCTGTGGTAAGGTCGGTTTTTCAGAACTGGAATTTCACCCTCTCGAAAGAGGGCGGGAACATCTATATTAAGCGTGGACTTATAAGAACCTCCTCGGTTGTCTTTGAGGCGGACAAGATAAACGGCGTAATTATAAAGCAGAGTCTTCTTGCAAGGCTTTTCGGCCTGTATTCCGTCGAGGCGGCGGTCATAGGACTCACAACGCAGAAGGACAAGACTCCTGTGCTTTCACTCTTAACCACTAAGGCTGAGGCCGAAAGGGTTTTAAATGAGTGCGCACCATTTTACAAGACCGAGGCCGAGCTTATTCCCTGCAGCAAAAAATCCTTAGTGCCGTATATGCTTGCCGCTGCGATTGCCTGCCTCATATCCCTGCCTGTATTCTTCGTGCCCATTGAATTTATCTGGATTTCCTTTGTTGCCATAGCTATTTTCTCTTTCTTTCTGGCATATATGTCTTACAGGACAAAGGCTCTTGGCTTTGACGAGAGGCTTGTAAAAATCGTTTCGGGCATACTTGTAAGAAAAACGGTGCTGATAAATCATTCGGACATTCAGCAGATTGATATAAATTCAAACTTTATTGTAAAGCGGTTCGGCATTGCAAGGTCAAAGGTCATGATACTTTCCGCCAACGCACAAAAGGTACACGGCACGGGGTATTTCGACTTTGCGCTGCTTAATGAAATCGCAGGGAGAATCACTGCGGCGAAGGATGCACTTTCTACTGTCAGGAGAAGCGGTTATGAGCAAAAGGTCTAAGCCAAGTTCCAAAAGCATTACCACATTTGCGTTTGTTGCGGTCATTTTGCTATTAATCGTAATCGTGACCGATATTCAGGGCGGCAAAAAGGCTTACGGCAAAAGCTCCTCTGCCATGGGCGCTTCCGTATTTCTGACCCTGTGCGGCGGGGATGAAAAGGTTGCCGACGCTATGATAGAGGCTGTAAAGCACCTTGACTCGGACTGTCTTTCGCCGACAATACAGGGCTCCGATGTGTTTAATCTGAATGCCAATTCAGGACAGCCCTTGAAAGTCAATGCAGAAACCGCAGATGTGCTAAAAAAGGCTGTCGAAATAAGTAAGAAAAGCGATTTCACTTTAAATATCGCTCTCGGTCAGCTGATAAGGCTCTGGGGTATTGACGGAGATAATCCGAGAGTGCCGTCAGCGGAAGAAATCGAGGCGGCGCTGAACACCGCCGATATGTCAAGGATTTTTATTGACGGGAATACCGCTTCAATCGGTGCGGGGCAGCTTATTGACCTCGGCGCCGTCGGCAAGGGAGCGGCCTGCGATATAGCCGCAGAAACCGCAAAAAGGCTCGGCGTGAAGGCAGCGAGCATAAGCGTGGGCGGCAGTGTTACCTTTGTCGGCCAAAAGAGTGTTTCGGGGTTAAAAAGCTTATTCGGCGGCTCGGAACTATTATGGAGTGTGGGCATAAGAGACCCCTTCGGCAGCGTGAACGATACCTTTGCAAGCGTGAAGGTCGGCCCTGTCAGCATTTCCACCTCCGGCAACTATGAAAAATACTTCGAAGAAAACGGCGTAAGATACCATCATATATTCGACCCAAAAACAGGCTATCCGTCGGACAGCGGACTTGTCAGCGTGACGGTCTTTTCGGACAGCGGGCTTTTAAGCGACGCACTTTCCACCGTAGCCTTTGTATTAGGCTATGAGAAAAGCCTTCCCATCTTAAAGGAATACTCCGCAGAGGCTGTTTTCGTCTTCCCGGACAAGACGGTGAGGGTCACCGACGGCATTAAGGAAAGCATTACAATAACGGATTCGGAATTTACTCTGATATGATTAAAGACAGGCTTACGGAGCTGAATAAGGCAGGCATAAAAAAAGGCGATGTCATAATCGCTCTTATACTTGTTTTGGCTTCTTTCCTTGCGCTTCTCTACTCGCCGGGCAGCAGTGATTCAACAGAGAAATACGCCATTCTCTATCACAAGGGCGAGGAGATTGACAGAATTAATCTTGACAGCATTGACAATCCCTATGAAAAGCCTTATATATTAAATGGTTTAAAGGCAATTATCAGGTATGAAAAAGGCTCTGCCGCCTTTATATACTCCGATTGCAGAGACAAGCTCTGCATTGAAAGAGGGCAGATAAAAGGACAGGCCGATGCCAGCGTTTGCCTGCCCTTAAACCTTGTTCTGATTATTGAGGGCGGCGAGCGTGAAAAAGATATGGATGCGGTCGTTTACTGATTTGGCATATGGAGGGTAAGTATGAACAAAAGCACAAAGCAAAAACCGAATTATCCCATGCTTATCTCCATTTACGGTATTCTCTCCTCCCTTGCTATTTGCCTGTCCTATCTTGAGTCCCTTATTCCTCAGATTCCTTTCTTTCCGCCGGGGGCAAAGCTCGGCCTTTCAAATGTCATAATCCTGCTGTCGCTGACCTTTCTCGGCATTAAGGGCTCGCTTTTTATTTTCCTTGCCAAAAGCCTTTTCGCTCTTTTAACAAGGGGCGTGTTCGCATTTCTGATAGGCTTTTCCGGCGGGGTCGGAGCCTTTGCGGTTTCAGTCATTCTGCTTTATGTCGGGCGGCTTTATAAGAGGGGCTATATCAGCCTTGCGGGGGTGTCGATTATCTCCGCCGCCGTGTTTAATGTTTTTCAGCTTATTGCCGCAGTAATAGTGACGGGGACGAATTTCTTATCGGCTTACCTGCCCTTTATGCTTTTTGCCTCTGTCGTTTCGGGGCTGATAACGGGCATAATACTGAACCTTTCCGCCCCCACTGTAAAAAAGTCGGCGGCAAAGCTGATACTTAGATAATATTAGCTTAATTACTAATAATAAATAAACAAAATTCCTTACGGGAGAATAGGTAATGAAAATGGCAAAAGAGTTTTTTGTAAAGCCCGCCTCACGCATGAAGGGCGGAGTGCTTGTCAAGGACAACAAGGCGACCTTTGACTTAAAGCCTCAGAGCTTTAAGCCGAAAAAGGTCGTAATTCCGCTCCTGCAGCAATGCACTAAGGAAGCCGACACGACTGTTCAGGTCGGCGACCATGTTAAAAAAGGTCAGCTCATAGGCGATTCGGGCAAGGCGACGGCACGGATACACGCTTCTGTTTCCGGCACGGTCACTGACATCTCAAAAAGAAAAATCGCACCTAAGCAAAAGGCCGTCTGCGTTACAATAGAGACAGACGACAAAAACGAATGGCTGGAGACCCTTGCACCTCCTTCGGTCACAAATGCAGATGAGCTTATCGATGCGGCCTTCGAAGCAGGCCTTGCGGGTATGGGGGGAGCCGGCTTTCCGACACATATCAAGCTCAGGTCAGCTTATGCTGCTAAGGCAAAGACGCTAATCCTGAACTCAATCGAGTGTGAGCCCTATATCACCGTCGACTATCGTGCCTGCGTCGACTATGCAGACGATATTTTAAGGTGCGTTGAGGCTTTGGTCACACATATAGGCTTTGAAAGGGTGCTTATTGCGGTTGAGGATAAGGGCCCCAAGGCCGACGAGGATACGCTCATCGAGAAGATGCAGAACTCCCCGATAAAGGACATAATCAGGCTCGTAAGGCTCAAGCCCAAATATGCGTCTGGCGCAGAGAAGATGCTTATTAAGGCGCTTCTCAACAAAAGCCTTCCAGACGGAAAGCTGCCCTCCGACGCCTCCTGCATGGTGATGAACACCTCCACCACCGCAGCCTTCGGCTATTATCTGCTCACGGGCAGGCCGCTTATAAACCGTGCATTGACGGTTGCCGGCTCTGCCATAAAGGAGCCTGTAAACATTATCGCTCCCGTCGGAACACTTATCGGCGATATTATTGAGTTTGTCGGCGGTTTTGTAAGCAAGCCCTATAAGCTTATAATGGGCGGCCCCATGATGGGCATGGCCGTTGACAGCACCGATTATCCCATAACTAAGACCACGAACGGTATTCTTGCATTTGCCGAGAAGATGGCAAGGGTTAAAAAGCAGACATCCTGCATCCGCTGCGGCAAGTGCGCCGAGGTTTGCCCCATGAGAATCGTGCCTACGGATATTTACAAGGCAGTTACGGATTACGGCAAGCCTGATATAAACGAACTGCATGCACTTTCAGCTCAGGCTTGCATACTTTGCAGCTGCTGTGCATACATCTGTCCCTCGGGCATTCCCCTTGTGGAAGGTCTTGAGAAAGGAAAGCGGCTTGTAAAGAAAGGAGTACGCAAAAATGCAGAATGCAAAGAATCCTGCGACATCTAATCAGGAAAATATACAGCCAGCCTCTGAGGACAACAATTCCCTCAGCGAGCTGAAAATGACCGTTTCACCACATATAAAGTCAAGCCTTACCACTAAGGGAGTCATGCTTGATGTTATAATCGCACTCATCCCCACACTTATAGCGGGTTCATGGATACTCGGCCCGAGAGCCTTGCTGGTTGCCTTTATCGGTGTATTAAGCTCCGTTTTGGCTGAATATCTGTATAACCGCCTTATGAAAAAGGACATCACCGTAGGAGATTTAAGTGCGGCGGTAACTGGTCTTTTAATCGCACTGAATATGCCCGTTACCATACCGCTTTGGATGGTCGCCTTCGGCAGTGCTTTCGCTATTGTTGTGGTCAAGCAGCTTTTCGGCGGACTCGGCAGAAACTTTGCCAACCCCGCAATTACGGCAAGAATCGTAATGCTGCTCTCTTTCCCTGCCGCTATGAATAATTTCGTAATGCCCGTCCAGTGGAACAGCAAAACGGATATAGTTACCACTGCAACGCCCTTATATAACCTGTATGAAGCCTTTAAATCGGGCAGCCCCGACGATTATTTCTCCACACTATCAGACTTCCCCTCGCTGACCTCCGTATTCCTCGGTCAGATGCAGGGTGCGATAGGCGAAATCTGCGCCGTGGCTCTGCTTATAGGCTTTATCTATCTTATTTACAGAGGCGTTATAAGGCTTGCAATCCCCGTGTCCTTCGTGGGTACGGTGTTTGCCGTAATGCTCATTGCCGGCAAGGGCAGCCTTAACTTTGCGGCATATCAGGTGCTTACGGGCGGTCTGCTGCTCGGTGCAATCTTTATGGCTACCGACTACACCACAAGCCCAATGAGCTTAAAGGGCAAAATCATATTCGGCATAGGCTGCGGACTTATCACCTGCTTTATCAGGCTCTTCGGCAGCCTGCATGAGGGCGTTTCTTATGCCATACTGATTATGAATCTGTTCTCTCCCCTTATAGACAGACTGACAAGGCCGAGACCCTTCGGCGAATCGAAGAAAGGGGGCAAACAAAATGCAAAAGCTTAAATCCATTCTTCTGCCCGCCCTGTCACTGCTGCTTATATGCCTTATCTGTTCCGCCATGCTGGCCGTTACGAACAAAATCACTTCGGACGCCATCATAAAGGCCGAGCAGGAGCAGATATTAAACCAGCTTTCGGCAGTCATCACCGCAAGCAGCTTCTCTGAGCAGAAGCAATACAGCACAGGCAGAGGCGAGCCCTATCCCTATTACGACGCCTTTAACGAAAAGGGCGAAAGAATAGGCAGAGCGATAATAACAACCACCGACAGCTACGGCGGAATATTAAAGCTTATTTCAGGTGTAGACTTAGAGGGCAAGATAACCGCCATAGATATTCTTGAGATAAACGATACCCCCGGACTCGGCATGAAGGTTGCCGATGAAAACTTCCTTAATCAGTTTAAGGGAATCAGCAAGGAGGCTATCCTTGCAGCAGGCGGTCAGACAGGTGCAAGTCTCGGTCAGGTGGGACTTATCGATGCTATCTCAGGCGCTACGGTCAGCTCCGGCGCAGTCTCGTCCTGTGTAAACACTGCCCTTGAAATTAACGCTCTTATAGATAAGGGGGCTGATGCAAATGGCTAATGAAAATACTCCTAAGGTCGGCGCACTCGGCACACTGACGAACGGCTTTGTAAAGGAAAACCCCGTTTTAAGGCTGGTGCTGGGCACCTGCCCGACACTCGCTGTTTCCACCTCGATGGTAAGCGCAATAGGAATGGGCATCGCCACTATAATGGTGCTTATTCTTTCAAATACGATAATCTCACTGTTTAAGAGGATAATCCCCTCAAAGGTCAGAATCCCCGCATATATCGTGGTTATTTCGAGCATGGTTACAGTAGTCAGCATGCTTGTAAAGGCCTTCGTTCCGGTTATTTATGAGGCGCTGGGCGTTTATCTGCCGCTTATCACCGTTAACTGCATAATACTTGGCAGGGCTGAAAGCTTCGCCTCAAAGAACTCCGTAATTCTCTCTGCTCTTGACGGTCTGGGAATGGGCATAGGCTTTTTAGCCGCTCTGTTCTCAATAAGCTTTTTAAGAGAGTTCGTTGGCTCCGGAACACTGCTTAACAATTTCACAAGCCTTGTTCCCTTCCTCGGTGAAAACGCATTAGGCGGATTTAACGGTCTTGATGTGGCCTCCTTCTTTGCGCAGAACACAAATCTTGAGCCTGTTAAGCTGCTTATTCTTCCCGCCGGCGGCTTCCTTATTTACGGCTTTATAATGGCTCTTGTCAACCGCATGAACCACAAGAAAGGCAAGCCTTCGGTCACTATGGGCTGTGAGGGCTGCAACGCCTGCGAAAAGGAGGCAAAATAATGAAGACTTATATAGCTTTGCTCGTTATGGGCATACTCACCAGCAACTTTGTTCTTGCACGCTTTCTCGGAATCTGCCCCTTTTTGGGAGTATCCAGAAAGCAGGATACGGCTGTGGGCATGGGTCTTGCGGTTACGGGCGTTATGACCTTAGCCGCCGCAATCGCTCACCCCTTTAATGTACTGCTGGGCAAAATAGGACTCGAATACCTTCAGACCACCGTGTTTATTCTGATTATCGCTTCCCTTGTTCAGATACTTGAAATCATTATCAAGCGGTTTATCAAATCCCTTTATTCCGCATTCGGTATATTTCTTCCGCTTATTACAACCAACTGTGCGGTGCTGGGCATAGTCATCATCAATGCACAGTCAGGCTACAACTTCCCGCAGAGCGTTGTCAGCTCATTGGGCGCCGGACTCGGCTTTTTGCTTGCAATCTTTATGTTCTCCGTTGTCAGAAGCAAAATCAACGAGGCTCATGTTCCCCCTTCATTCAGAGGAATGCCGATTACGCTTGTGGCGGCGTCTATCGTTTCCCTTTCGTTTATGGGCTTTACGGGCATAGCTCAGGGTCTTGGGCTTGCATAAATTAAAAATAAGAGGCGAGATTGATTTGGATATTTTTAACGCTGTGTTACTACTTTCCGGGCTGGGGCTCGGCCTCGGACTGGTGCTTTCGATAGTCGACACCGTTGTGTCGGTGCCCGATGATGAGAATAAGGCAAAGGAGCTGGAAGAGGCTCTGCCCGGCTATAACTGCGGAGTCTGCGGCTATCCCGGCTGCCAGGGCTATGCGGCGGCTCTGGCCGAGGGCAAGACCGACAATCTGCACCTGTGCGTGCCCGGCAAAAAGGCAACAATAGAAAAATTAGAGGAAATACTTAACAGCTGAAACGGACAGACAGGCAGTTTAACTTGCCTGCCTGTCTGATATTTTATAAGGACAGAATTAAGATGAACAATATTCTTAAAAACCTTAGTAATCCCCCTGCTAAGTACAGACCCATACCCTTCTGGGCTTGGAATTCAAAGCTCGAGACAGAGGAATCAAAAAGACAGGTTCGCCTTCTTGAACAGGCGGGCAACGGCGGCTTCTTTATGCATGCAAGGGGCGGTCTTACGACTCCCTTCATGGGCGATGAATGGATGGACAATGTCAAGGCGTCAATCCATGAGGGCGAGAAGCTCGGCATTTCTTCCTGGGGCTATGACGAAAACGGCTGGCCGTCCGGCTTTGGAGACGGCAGGGTCAATGAGCTGGGACTTGAGTATCAGCAGAAATATCTGCGCATGGAGAAAGTCGCTGAGCCAAAAGAAACAAAGCGAACCATCCGCTGCATACGCCACGGCGATGAATGCCTGCATTTTTACTATGAAGTGAACGAGTTTTATGTGGACACTCTGAGCGCTGAGGTGACGGATAAGTTCATCGAGGCCATATATGAGGAGTACAAGAACAAACTCGGTGAGGATTTCTCTAGGCTCTCCGGCTTCTTTACGGACGAGCCGCAGGTTTCAAGGAACGGCATACCGTGGTCATTTATACTGCCCGATGAGTATAAAAAGGCCTATTCAGAGGACCTGCTCGATGTGCTGCCCGATTTGTTCATTGATACGGAGACTTCGAGCCGCACACGCTTCAGGTTCTGGCATACGGTGTGCGAGCTTTTTGCGGATAATTTTATTAAACGGATATATGACTGGTGCGAAAAAAACGGCACTCTGCTGACGGGACACATGGTGCTGGAGGAACGCCTCGGCGACCAGGTCACCTCTAACGGCGCCGTAATGCCGAATTATGAGTTCTTCCACATACCCGGCATGGACTGGCTTGCAAGGCACACAAACAACTGCCTGACGCCGGTGCAGCTTGTGTCTGTTGCAAATCAGCTGGATAAAAAGCAGATTCTCACCGAGACCTTTGCCTGCTGCGGCTGGGGACTCAGCTTTGAGGAAATGAAGTGGATTTACGAGTGGCAGATGGGCAGAGGCGTAAACCTTATGTGCGAGCATTTAAGCCCGTACAGCATGGCGGGTATCAGAAAGAGGGACTACCCTGCCTTCCACTTCTATCAAAGCCCCTGGTGGGATGATTATAAGAAATTCCTTGACTATTCGAGCAGGATTGGAATGCTGATAGCCGAGGGTAAGCCCGAATATAAGGTTCTGGTGCTGCATACTCAGTCCACCGCATGGACACTTTACAATGACGAGAAAAGCGGCAATATGGATATCGGCATTTATAACGAGTATCTTATGTCGGTCGTGAAGGCACTTGAGCATTCGCAGATTCCCTTTCACTTGGGTGACGACAGGATTATAAGAAGGCATGGCAGAATTGACGAAAACAGCTTTGTTATAGGCACTCAAAGCTATAATACGGTCATCGTGCCGCCATCAATCAACATAAACTCGAATACACTGAATATGCTCTGCCAGTTTGCCGAGAACGGCGGGCTGATACTGTGGTGCGGCGAGGTTCCCTCACTTGTTGACGGCGAAAAGTCCGATAAGGCAAAGGCTCTTGCCGAAAGGTTCAATTTGGCAGAGGAGGCTGAAGGGCTTATCCCGCTGATTCCCGACAGCGTAAAGACAGTCAGGGTCAGACTCAAGGACGGCAGTGCTGCAAGGGGCATGAGCCTGCTTGTGAGGGAGTACCCCGAAGATAAGTCAAGGCTTGTCTATATTGTCAATACCTATGCCGCCGGTGCTGAGATTGACATAAGCCTTAAGGCTGAGGATTTAAGGCTTTACGACGCTCTTAATGATAAGCTTTACTCTGTTGATTATGAGTATAAAAACGGGGAGATAACATACAGCACCTTTATTGAGGAGAAAGGCTCCCTTGTGCTGTTAGCTTTCAGCGAAAAGCAGGCAGACAAAGCGCCGAAGCACGATTCATATAAAAATCAAGGCTCGACCGCTCTTGAGCTTTCCGGCGAGTGGGAAATTGCCGATATGGATATGAACGCTCTGGTGCTTGACTACTGTGACCTTACCATTGACGGCGAGGACAGGGGCAGGAATATCCCGTTGTTGACGTGCAGGAGATTGCCTGCGCCTACGGCAGGGCGGTAAAGCTTGAGGCTGCTTTCGGCTTTGATGTTAAGGTCGTGCCTGAGGGCGAAATTTTCCTTGTTGCCGAGACCCCTGAGCTTTTCGGGATTGAGATTAACGGAAAGCTCATAGAGCAGAAGGACTGCGGCTATTATAGGGACAAGAGCTTCAGAAAGCTTGATATTACGGGGCTTCTGACAGAAGGCAGGAACACCGTGACACTCAAGACGCTCTTTAGTCAGTCGCCTGAAACCTACGACAATATCTCCAAGGCGGGAGGCTTTGAGAGCTACCGCAATAAGCTAAGCTACGATATGGAAATCGATGCTGTTTACATCCTCGGCAATTTCGGCGTGGAACTGAAGGGTGAAACTTCAGAGCTGCCGAGAGAGGCTCTGAGATTCAGCGGCACTTTCAGCATAACTGCCCCACCCGAAAAGCTGACTGTAGGCGAGCTTGTTACTCAGAAGCTGCCCTTCTTTAACGGAAGACTCAGATACAGAAAGAGAATCAATCTTTCGGCGGGAGAAATAAAGAACAGGCATATTGAGTTTGCAAGACGTCCCGACACAGTGACGAGGGTCTATGCGAACGGCAAGTTTGCCGGCGAAATCCTCTGGAGACCTTACCGTGTAAGCCTTGACGGGCTGCTGATTGAAGGCGAGAACATCATTGAGATTGAGACCGTCGGCACACTCAGGAACCTGCTCGGCCCCTTCCACTTAAAGGAGGAGGCCTACGGCTTAGGACCGCCTACCTTTATGCATATCTCGAACATCTGGCGCAAGGGGCTGAACCCGAACTGGGACGACGCCTATGTATTCCTCAAAACGGGGCTGTTCTTTAAGTAAAAAAGAAGGCAGAGATGAAAATCTCTGCCTTTATTATTGTTCTGTGTTTCAAGCGTTTGTCTTTTTGCGGTATACGAAGTAGATTGAAGCATAGGCAGTGGCGCAGACGCCAACGGCTACGAAGAAGATTATGCCCGCCTTTGCCTTTTTTGTCATACCGCTGTATACACCGGGAATCTCAAATATGTTGGCGAAGGGGCCGGTATAGTTTTTGTCGGGGTTGCCTACGGGGACATCCTCTGTTTCAAATTCGTCGGTGGGCTGAGTTTCCTCGGTTGTGGCCTCAGTTGTGCCGTCAGTTTCGGTTTCGCCCGGTCTTGTAGGATTCTCACTTGTGGGCTGACTGCCCTTTGTCGTCGGCTCAGTGACCGTGGGGCTTGTCCTGTAAGGGTTTACACTATGTATCTGTGCACTGGTTCTGACTTTAGAGCTGTCAAGCCCGAAATATTCAAGGGGAATGAGGTCGGTCAGGGCGATTTGCCCGAGCTGCGTGAAGTGCACTCCGTCGACAGTCAAAGCATCTCTCAGCTTTGCAGAGTCCTTTTCATCCCTCATTTTGTCTATATCGATATAGCCGTCGTGGCTCTTGTTGTTTTTGAGCCAGTTGTTGATTTCAAGGAGCATATTCTCCGCCTCTTCAGTCCACTCGAGGTCGTTTTCGGTGGATGAGGTGATGTCCCTTGTGTAGCCCTTAAAGGGCGTTCTGCCGAAGAAGTAAATCTTTATGCCCCTTGCCTTGGCACGGGAGATAAGGTTTTCATAGCCGCTTATGATTTCCGACACGGTGGCTTTTGGGGCGGTATTCTGCATGCTTTTTGTGCGGGGGTGAAGCACATCGTTAAGACCGACCTTGACAAAAATCTTTGCAACGCCCGCCTGCCTCAATGCGTCGTCGTCAAAGCGTTTGAGTGCGGAATCGCCGTACAGAGTACCCAATGCGCCGTTGCCGTAGCCGTCGTACAGAAGTCTGTTGCCTGCGATTGAGGACTGGAGGACTCCCACGTTCTTCGTACCGTTTTTAACGAGCTTTTCAGCCAGTAACAAAGGCACTTCGTTATTCAGCGTCGAGTCGCCGAGCATAACGACGGAATAGGCGTTGTCGTTGTCCACATCCACGCTTGTCAGATACGGTATAGGATAAAAGGTCATGCCGCTTACATCAAGTTTGAGCTTTGCGGGGGCAATCAGCTTTTTTTCCTTGACCTGATTTGCGGCTGCGATATATGTGGTGCCGCCGTAAAGAGCCGCCGTGCCCACATAAGACGGAATAGTATAATAGATTGAAATGCTTATCTTCTGCAACGGCTCGACCTTCATCGGCACAGGGTCGGAATATGTAAAGCCCTTGCCCAGGACAACGGTTTTACTGCCGGAGAAGGTGACCGGAATAAAATCGCCCAATGTCGAGCTTTCGTCATTCGGGTCGGTCTGTGAAACATAGACCTTATTGATTTTTGCCTGGCCGTCGCCGTATTTGTTGGTAAAGCATAGACGAAGGTTATCGCCGCCGGTCGTAAGAGTAATAACGGTTCTTGTGGTGGTGTATGTGAGTATGGGCGTAATGTCCGTGCCTGCGACTCTAAAGCTTGTCTTAACGGGGCTTGCGTGCCATGCGCCGACCCATGAGTAGTCGTCGGCCACAGCGTCAACCCCGCCCCAGAATAAAAGGCAGGGTATTATCAAGGCAAATATAAGCATCAGGCTTACAGCTCTAACTTTTGTCTTCATTCTCTTCCCCCAAATCAAAGGCGGCTGCATATCGGGTGTATTACGGATTCTAACATCTGATGGGGCAAAGCGTCAATAGCAGGACGCTCTTATACTAATATTGCACGACAGGACTGCCGTGCAATGTTTTGAATATTTAACTTAAAGGGTCTGAAGCTTGGCGGCGACTCTCAGAATGATTCGAGCGTCGGAGGCGCTTACCTTTCCGTCATTGTCCACGTCGGCGGCCTTCTGCTGAATCTCCGAAAGCGTACTGAGCTTTGCCACATGCCTCAGCACAAGCCTTGCGTCGGCGGCGTCGACCTTTGTGTCGTTGTTGACGTCCCCCAGCTTGTACAGCTTGTCCGTAACCATAATCTCATAGGTCTTTTCAAGGCCGTATATGCTTACTGTGACATCCTGTGCGCCGAGGGTGTTCATGTCGGGTGTGGATACGGTAAAGCCGTCGGTTATGTCCCTTCTTGTGCCGTCATTATAGTGAAGCGTCAGCACAAGACCCGTGTATTTGAACTCCTCGCCCAGCTGGAAGATGACCCTGTCGGGCAGCTGCTTTATTTCTATCTCCTTTACGGCGAGCTTTTCGAGGGTGATGTCAAAGCTTATGGTAAAGCCGCCGTATGTGACGGTGATGTGGTTTTCGCCCTCTACGAGCTTGTTGTTTTCGTTATAGTAGAAGGCATTTCTGCCGGGCGTTATGCTGTCGGTGGTGCCGTTGTCATAGTCGGCTGCAAGGATAAAGCCTGTCAGGTCAAGGTTATTCTCGTCTTTCAGCACATTGTATGTAGGCATCGAGGCGACCCTTATGCGGATAAGCTTGCGGGGGTTTACCTTGAACTGAAGGTTTATTTTCTTGTCGTTGTATTTGTACACATACTCATAATTATATGTACCGGGGGCAAGGATTTTGCCGTCAAGGGCTGTTATCGGCTCGCCTGTCGCTGTATTGATAAGCTCGTTTGTTATATCCTTCGGGGCCGTGCCGTCTGTGTATTTGGCTTGGACTTTAAGCCCGGTCAGGCTTATCCTTTCGCCCTCCTTGTATTCGAGCTCCGGCCATGAATCGACTATAAGCGTATCTATTGGCAGCCTTTTGACCGTTATCGTAAAGCCTGCGTCAAGCGCAAGGCCCGGCCCGTATTTTACTCTGACGGTCTGCTCTTTATCGTTCAAATCAAATCGGGTAAGATTTAAAGAGGGCACTATAATGTCAAAGCCCTTTAAGGCCACGACCTGGCCGTTTTTAAGGGTTGCGGAAACGGCAATTCCCTCTGCCGAGAAGGTTTCACCGTCTGTGTAAACCGTTTTGTAGGGCAGGTGCTCAATTCTGATTGAGTCAATCTGTGAGCTGTCTGACGGGTCGTCGTTGTAGGGGCTGGCATTCGCAAGATTAATATAGCCCGCCGTGCCCTGAAGATATACCTTGCCCCAGCCGTCGCTTATATCGCTGACAGCTATGACCGTGTACTTGTATATGTCGGTTATTTTTACGCTTGTGGGTGAGGTAGTTGAGCGCTCTGTGTACATACCCGTCGTCTGATTAATAACATAAAGCACTGCCTCGGCACCGAGTGCCGAAACGGGGAAGATTACTGATACGGAAAGAATAAGGACAGCTAAAACAAGAAGCGATGATATCAGCTTATATGTCATTCTTTTCATATCCTCATCCTTTCTATTGCGGGCTTTTCTGCGGCTTAAATACCGCTATTCGATGAATTTAAGCGTTATTGTCGAATTTACTTATTTGCAAAATTAATTATAGAGCTTATATACCTCCCTGTCAATTCCAACAAATTTACAGCGAAACCAGAAAGTAGAAATGTCGAAACGTGAAAAAGGCTGTCGGGAAGGAGTGCTGACTCCAACAAAAACCGATTCCCGATTTTCTTAGATTTTTCAAGGGTTTACATTGTATTTTCCATAGGCAAAATGTATAAAATTTTGTGATTATTTTTTTATAAAGATTTTGCTCTTAACCTTGATAATTAATAAGATTAACTTATAATTGAGTATAAGGGTCAAAATGCACTTTTGGCTTACAGAGAGGTTCTCTCTTTACATAAAGCACTATTAATAAAACACATCATTTGGAGGATATTTTATGGGCAAGAAGTTTAGAGTAGGCATAATCGGCTGCGGCGGCATCGCCAACGGCAAGCATATGCCCGCTTTATGAGACACCGGCAGAGTTGACATGGTTGCCTTCTGCGACATCATTGAGGAAAGAGCCGTAAAGGCTGCTCAGACCTTCGGTACACCCGACGCAAAATACTACACCGACTACAAGGAGCTTTTAAAGGACGACTCAATCGACATCGTTCATGTCTGCACACCTAACCGCTCCCACTCCTTTATTACAATCGACGCTCTTGAGAGCGGCAAGCATGTAATGTGCGAGAAGCCCATGGCTAAGACCTATGCGGAGGCAAAGGCCATGTATGAGGCTGCTGTCCGCACCGGCAAGAAGCTTTCAATCGGCTATCAGAACCGTCAGACTCCCCATTGCCTTTATGTTAAGGGCTGCTGCGATAACGGCGAGCTCGGCGACATCTACTACGCAAAGGCTATCTCCATTCGCCGCAGGGCTGTTCCCACATGGGGCGTATTCCTTAACGAGGAGGAGCAGGGCGGCGGTCCGCTTATAGACATTGCCACTCACTCCCTTGATATGGTTCTCTGGATGATGAACAACTACGAGCCTAAGATGGTTGTGGGCAACACCTTCAAGAAGCTCGGCAATCAGACAAACACGGCTAACGCATGGGGCGACTGGGACCCCGAAAAGTTCACCGTTGAGGACTCCGCCTTCGGCTACATAGTTATGAAGAACGGCGCAGTCATCACAGTTGAATCAAGCTGGGCGCTCAATATTGCCGATACAAATGACGCTAACTTCGTTCTTTGCGGTGACAAGGCCGGCGCAGATACCCTTAACGACCAGGTCAGAATCAACTATGTAAAGAACGGCCGTCAGGTTATAGAGCGTCCCGATTTGGGCGTTGGCGGCGTTGCCTTCTATGAGGGCAAGAAGTCTTCACCGAAGGATATTGAGGCTCAGAAGTGGCTTGACGCTATCGAGAACGACACAGACCCCTGCGTAAAGCCCGAGCAGGCTCTTACGGTTACCCGTATTCTTGAGGCTATCTACACCTCGGCTAAGACGGGCAAGCCCGTATTCTTTGACGATAACGACTGATTTTTCCGAAAACAGTATTTGCAGCCAGAATATTGACTGCAAATACTGCTTCTTTCATTTGTTGCGTAATACTGTTTAGCACTTTTTTGTGCGGAAAGGATTAATTATGGCTATGACACTCGGAATAATTACGAGCTGGAGCGAGGAAGGCTTTAAGTATGTGGCCGATTTAGGTTTAAAGGCCGCTGAGTTCTGCTACAATGTTGGACTTGACTCAAACGAGCTGAAGGCTCTTGTGCCCGACCTTAAAAAATGGTCCGAGAAGTATGATGTTAAGGTTATGTCCATCGGCAGATGGGGCTCCTTTAAGTTTGACGAGGAGACCGGAGAGATGATTGAGGAGGAGGTTCAGCACAACCTGAATCTCATCGATGTATGCGGCGAGCTGGGCTGCCCCGTATTCAACACCGGCATAAACTATGTTGAGAGTAAATCCTTCTATGAAAACTGCAATAATGCGATAGCTTACTTAAAGAGGCTCGCCGATTACGGCAGGGACAAGAATGTTAAGATTGCCGTTTACAACTGCGACTGGAAGAACTTCGTAAGAGACCCTGAAACATGGAAAATCGTCCTCGGCGCTCTGCCCGAGGTCGGCATCAAGTATGACCCCTCCCACTGCATCAACTGCGGCAGCGCCGATTACTTAGGCGAAATCGCAGAGTGGGGCAAGAGGATTTTCCACTTCCATATTAAGGGCACATTAAACTACTGCGGCAAGCACCTTGACGACCCGCCGGCAGGCCTTGATATGGTTCAGTGGCGTCCGATTATGGGCCTGTTATACAAGCACGGCTATGACGGCATGCTGAGTATTGAGCCTCACTCAAGGACATGGTGCGGCAAGCTCGGCGACTGGGGCGTCAAGCTCACAATCGACTACATCTCCAAGATGGTCTATACAGGTTAAGCATAAAACTAAGGGTTACAAATAATTCAAAGGGGATAATCATATGAAATTTGCTGTTCAGCTTTATACACTGAGGGCTCAGTCCGAAACAAAAGAGGATTTCCTCGGACTTTTCCCGAAAATCAAGGCTCTGGGCTTTGACGGCGTTGAGTTCGCCGGCTATCATGACTTAAGCGCAGAGGAAATCAAGGCTGCCCTTGATGCCGCAGGTCTTGTAGCCGTCGGTACCCATACGGGAATCGACAACCTGAAGGAGGAAAATCTTGAGGCAACGCTTGCCTTCCACAAGACAATCGGCTGCGAGAATATCGGCATCGGCGGCGCTAACACCTCCACCGAGAAGAATCTTCAGAGGGTTCTCGATATTATGGGCAGTGCCTACAAGAGAGCCATTAAGGACGGCGTCAGGGTTTACTTCCACAACCATTCGAGCGAGTTCTACCCCGTAGAAGGCTCCGATAACAAGGCTCTTATCCTTGACAGGATAAAAGAGGTCTGCGATATTGAGCTTGATACCTACTGGAGCTTCTGCGCCGGCGTTGACAACTACAAGTATATGACCGAGAACAAGGACAAGCTCGTGCATATACACATCAAGGACGGCATCGGCAAAAAGCCCAAGGCACTCGGCGAAGGCGAAAACGACCTTGCTGCCGTTATCAAGGCGGCTAAGGACATCGGACTTGAATGGATAATCCTCGAAAACGATGATCCGGAGCCGAACGGCCTTGCGGACATTGAGAGAAGCATGAAGTATCTTAAAGCAAACGTTTAAATAAAGGAAAGGATGATAATATGAAGCTCGGAGTATTTACTACTCTTCTGAGTAATCTGAGTCTTGAAGAGGCTCTGAAATATTTCACCTCCCTCGGCATTGAAATGGTCGAAATCGGCACCGGCGGCTATCCGGGAAACGCCCACGCAAACCCCGATGTGCTGCTTAATGACGAGGCTGAGCTGAAGAAGTTTTTGGACACCATTGCGAAATATAACGTCCAAATCAGTGCATTCAGCAGCCACGGCAACCCCGTTCACCCTAACAAGGAGATTGCGAAGGAATTTGACGACGTCATCCGTAAGACCATCCTTCTTGCCGAGAAGGTCGGCGTTCATCAGATTAACACCTTCTCAGGCTGCCCCGGCGACCACCCGGGCGCAAAATACCCCAACTGGGTCACCTGCCCCTGGCCGAATGATTTCCTTGACATTCTCGATTATCAGTGGAACGAGGTTCTCATCCCCTATTGGAAGGACCTTGTCGCCTTCGCAAAGGCACACGGCGTAAACAAGATAGCCCTTGAGCTTCACCCGGGCTTTGCAGTTTACAACACCGATTCGCTGCTTAAGCTGCGTGAGGCCGTAGGCCCCGAAATCGGCGCAAACCTTGACCCGAGCCATCTTATCTGGCAGGGCATGGAGCCTGTCGCCGTTATCAGGAAGCTGGGCGACGCTATCTTCCACTTCCACGCAAAGGACACCAAGATAGACAAGTACAACACCGCCGTCACCGGCGTGCTTGACACAAAGGGCTACGGCGATGTGCTTAACCGCTCATGGTCCTTCCGCTCCGTCGGCTACGGCAATGACCTGGTCTACTGGAAGGACATCATCAGCAATCTGCGCCTTGTGGGCTATGACTATGCTATCTCCATTGAGCACGAGGATTCGCTTATGAGCCAGAACGAGGGTCTTTCAAAGGCTGTTGCCACTCTCAAAGAGGCTATCATGACCGAGACTCCCGGCGAGATGTGGTGGGTATAACTTCCCGTTTACTCTTTTGCGCCGTAAATAGGCAAATACTAAAATCCATATAGACAAAATACACCTTATTTCTACAAAGAGAGGTTTTATTTGAAATGCCAGACAAAATTAATGTTGCTGTTGTAGGCTACGGCGGTATGGGCGCTCACCATGTTCGTGAGCTATTGAAAATGCCCGACTACAATGTTAAGGGCATTTACGACATCAAGGAGGAGAGGCAGGAGTATGCAAGACAGAACGGCATACATTCCTACGATTCCCTTGACGAGCTTTTGGCAGACGGCGTTGAGCTGATTACCATAGCCACCTACAACGAGTTCCACAAGCCCATTGCCATCAGAGCCATGGAGGCGGGAGTCAATGTAATAAGCGAAAAGCCCGTTACACTGTCTCTGGCCGACCTTGAAGAAATGATTGAGGCAAGCGAAAGAACAGGCAAACTCTTTACCGTTCATCAGAACAGAAGATGGGACGACGACTTTTTGACTGCAAAGAAAATCCTTGAGGACAATACCTTGGGCAAGGTATTCAGAATTGAGTCAAGGGTTCAGGGCTCAAGAGGCATTCCCGGCGACTGGAGAGCCGAAAAGGTTCACGGCGGCGGAATGGTGCTTGACTGGGGCGTACACCTGTTAGACCAGATTCTCATGCTCAATGAAAACAATCCGGTTGTTTCCGTGCATGCAAACCTGACCTACGTCACAAACGATGAGGTCGACGACGGCTGCTACATCACCCTTACCTTTGCAAACGGTCTTGTATGCTATGTTGAGGTTGCCACAAACAACTTCTATTCACTGCCCCGCTGGTACATCCTCGGCGAAAACGGCACGGCTGTGATAAAGGACTGGGACTTAAACGGCAAAATCGTAATGGTTCACGACTGGGATAAAATCGATGCAGTGCCGATTAAGGCAGGCGCAGGTCTTACAAAGACCATGGCTCCGAGGACCAATGAGACCATTAAGGATGTCCCGCTGCCGCAGGTCAGGGCAAACTGGTCCGACTACTACATCAACATCCATGATGTATTGAGAAACGGCGCAAAGCAGATTGTAACCCATGATCAGCTCAGACGTTCAATGAAGGTTATCGAGGCCGTATTTGAATCGGCGGAGAAAAATACAGTGGTTGAGTGCAATATCTGAAAACACTTAAACTGGCGCACATTAAGTGCGTCAGTTTTTTTATTGCTTGCAAATCCCGTGTTCAGGCTATACACTTTAAGAAAAAATAAAAACATTGCAACAAATTTTGATGTTGTTTTCTCTAATGATTGAGGACGGAAGCAAGGTGATTTGATGACTGAAGCAAACACAAGGGTACAGAAAGCAATAGGCGGTGACGCACAGGCTTTTGCGGAATTATATTCCATATATGCAAAAGACCTCTACCGATTTGCTCTGTACTGTCTGAAAAACGAGAAGGATGCCCAGGATGCGGTGCAGGACGCTGTTCTGCTTGCATTCACGAAAATCGGCTCCCTTCGGAATGAAGCTGCATTTAAATCATGGCTTTTTAAAATCTTGTCGAACTGCTGTAAGACAAGGCTTATGAAGAGCTCAGCATCTCCCGTTTTTCTCGATATTTCATCGGCGGAGCACATTACAGGTGATGACGAGAATATTCCCGCTTCTCTTAAATCGGAGCTTCTGGAGGTTCTCGATACACTCAGCGCCGAAGACAGGGAGATTGTCCTTTTAAGTGCACTGGCAGGCTACAAAAGTCATGAAATCGCCGAAATGCTCGGTTGTCCGTCCTCAACGGTCCGTTCCCGGCTTGCCCGTGCACTTAAAAAGATGAGAGAACAATTAAAAGACTAATGTCTATAGAGGGGTTGTCAGTATGAACAGAAAGGATAAGGCTTTTCTTAAAAGGATTTCCGCAGAGCTTAAAAGGGATGCGGAAAGCATAGTGCTGCCTGATTCCTTAAGCACGGAAAGCATAGCAGAGCTTATTAAGAACAATGCCGGGGCAGTTTCGCCCGACGAAATTTATACGGCAGCTGCGCCCGATAAGGGCTTTAAGGTTCTGGCCACTCCCGCAAGGAAGGTTCTTGCCACTGCCGCCGTATTTGTCCTTATCGTAGCCTCCGCTCTTGTTTACAGGAATCTTGACAGGCCGGTCCTCGGTCCGGAACAGTCTTCCGAGGCGGGTGCTCAGGAGTCAGGCGCCGATACCGGCAATTCAGAAACCGATATTCATGCGTCAGGCGGACAAACAGATGGAAACAAAGGTGATTCCGACAAAAAAGACCCTGAAAACAAACAGGGCGAAAGTGCGGCAGAAAAATATCAGATAAAGGTCGACGGAGTTAAGACCGCCTCATCTTACGATGAAATAGAAAACAAAATCAAAAAGGCTTACAAGAAGGCAAACTCCCCCGGTCTTTTCACCAACTTCTTCGGTTTGTTTGCAACGAAGAATGCCGTTAGTGATGAAGGAGCGCCGGGTAATATAGCGGAAGAAAGCCGCAGCTTAGGCAGCACTCCCGGTTTCGGCAAGACAAATGAGCAGGTGGAGGGAGTTTCCGAGGCCGATATAATCAAGAACGACGGAAGGTACCTCTATATTTTCTCTAACAAGGGCGTTCAGATAGTAGACACTCAAGACAACAGCCTTAAAAAGACCGCATTGATTAAGCTGAATGATTTAATAAAGGCAAACACAAGCGGCGAATCAGGCTCGGTATACTCATATTCGAAGGCCTTCAACGACGGCTATTACGGCTCTGATGTAAGAGAGCTATATGTATTGAATAACCGTCTTGCGGCCATCACCAGCATTTATGAACCGGATTACAGGGAGAACAATTCGTCCACCGGCAAGAGCGTCACTAAAGTCACCGTCTTTGATATAAGCGATAAAGCTGCCCCCAAGGAGCTGCTCTCCTACTCTCAGGACGGATACTATGTTTCCTCAAGGATTTATAACGGCAGACTCAGCCTTGTTACCGAATACGGCATAGCTTACTACGGCAATGATGCTTTACTTGAGGAGACCGCTGTTCCCAAGACTGATGTCAACGGCGCATCGGGCCGCATTGCTCCCGACAGCATCCTTATACCAGAAGACGCCTCCACAACCAATTACCTTGTTGTGGGACTTATTGATAAGCTTGAAAAGGGTTCAAAAATCGATACTAAGGCCGTTTTAGGCGGGGCCGCAAACATCTATTCCAGCGGAGACAACCTGCTTGCCGCCCGTTCAATCTACAGTAACGAGATTGCAGCCAACATCTTTAATTTCGGCACTACGTCAATGACAACCAACAGCGGAAAGAGCGAAATACTCGCCTTCAGCCTGAAGGACGGTAAAGTAAGCCTGACCGCAAGGGGTCTTGTTGACGGCACACTGCTGAACCAGTTCTCCATGGACGAGAGTAACGGCTATTACAGGATTGCCACCACCGACTCAAAGGGAAACAACGTCTTTGTACTCGACAAGGAGCTGAATGTAAAGGGCTCCGTTACGGGCTTTGCGCCCGGCGAGCAGATTAAGTCCGTCCGCTTTATGGGCAATACAGCCTATGTGGTGACCTTCGTTCAGACCGACCCGCTGTTCGTCATAGATATGTCCGACCCGGCTAAGCCCGTAATCCGAGGCGAGCTTAAAATCCCCGGCTTCTCTCAGTACCTGCATCCGATAGGAAACAATCTTATAATCGGCATAGGCAGGGGCGGCACCGAAACGGGTGTCAACAACGACGCTAAGATTTCCCTCTTTGATGTAAGCGACCCGACCACGCCGAGGGAGATTGATGCGGTTTCGCTTAAATACTCTTATATCGACACCAATCACAAGGCCTTCCTGAGTGTTCCCGAAAGGAATATGTATGTTATTCCGTTAAGAAGGGCATTGATTAACGGCGACGTATATTACAGAGATATCCCCGGTCTGACCGCATTCTCCGTGGAGAACCGCAAAATCGTCATTAAGGACACCTACACCTTTGAAGAGACCGGCAGCATGATAAGAGGCACCTATATTGGCAATGTGATATTTGCCATAGATCCATACTACGGCGTATGGGCTGTAAATATGGACAGCAAAGAACTTATAGATAACGTTATATTTAACTAACCGACAGCCAAATCCGCCTCCTTTCTATATAAACACCCTCCTTAAAATTCTTACAGCAAAAGGCTCACCGCAAGGGTGGGTCTTTTGCTTTTGTGTCTTTCCGAAATCTTATCGTTAATTCATAATTTATTCAAAATTGTGTTTGACAAGGCGTATAAAAAGCTATATATTCAAATTAGAAAATAGCCAAAACTGAAAGGAGCGTATATATGAAAAAGGTCAAGAAAATCATTTCTGTCCTGCTTATTTTCACAATGCTGCTTCCCTTGTGCATTACTGCTAACGCAGCAGGCTTCCCGAGCAGCCGTTCCCCGACAGCGCATTTTATGAAATTGGCGACTACAAGATTCATTACAGACTAATGCCCTCTGAAACAGACGAGCATAACGGCAGGTTTGTATTACTCCACGGCTTTTTAGGCTCCACAATTTCCTGGGAACCGCTTTCCGAGCGTCTTACCCTTGCGGGCTATGACTGCCTGCTTGTTGACCTGCCGAACTTCGGTTACAGCACCAGGGAAAATGCCGAGGTTGAGGCTATCCCCCGTGAGGAGATTGTTGCCTCACTGATGCAGGAAATCGCCCCCGGTGAGAAATGGTATGTGGCCGGTCACTCAATGGGCACGACGGTTGCAATGAACATTGCCTGCCAGTACCCGGAGCTTGTTGAGGCGTTATTGATTTTCGCCGGCACCAGTGATACCAAGAACAAATTCACGAATATGCCTGACTCCGTTCTGCAGGCCTTCGGAAGATTCTATAACATCATGTTTAAGATGGTCATAAATCTTGCCTCAAGTCCTGTTTTCGGCAATCGGATAATGAGGAATCCTGTCTATGATGTCAACAGGGATTTTGAAACAAGGTTAAGATACCTTGAGCCGTTAAAGAGTGACAATACAGGCATGGGAATCCTCTTTATGAGAAAGCGCTCCACACCGCTTGACTTTGATGCTTTGAAGCAGCTCGAAATGCCCGTTCTGCTCTGTGTAGCAAGCGACGATGCAATGGTGCCGAATGATTCGGACAATGCTATAAGGCTTAAAAACTCCTTGCCTGACCATACAGCTTATTACATTATGCCCGATTCGACCCACTCCTTGATTGAAAGCAAGCCGGATGAAACCTTTGCCGTGACAATCGATTTTATAACCGGCAATCTGTAACATAAATTAAAAGAGGCTCACCGAAAGGTGAGCCTCTTTTTGATGTTTAATTTCAGCTGAGCCCTGCTATGAAGCTGAGGGTCTCGTCGGTTACTTCCTGAGCTTCGTTTTCAATAAACAAGTGATTAAGGCCGGGCATTACTAACTTTACGGCTTGCTCGGGCAGGTTTTCCTGAAGCTCTAATGAAAATTCGGAGTCGATTTTTACTACCTTGTCATTTTCGGCAAGGCACAGGAAAATGGGCATTTCGAGCTGGTTTACAAGCTCCATATCAAGCGGTGTTGCACGCTTAGCCATAAATAAGAGGCCGAGTCCGGTATTTTCAATTCTGAGGGCATCAAGATACCTTCTGTTCAGATCATAATCAGCCGGATAGTCCAGATAGTCCTTAACCATTCTGTTGATGAAGGGGATGGAAACGAACCTGATTAAAGCACTGAAAAAGCCGTCAAATATCTTGCCCATAATCTGTAAGGAAGCCTCGGACTGACTCGGGAACATTGCCTTTGTGACGGCGCCGG
This sequence comes from Clostridiales bacterium, assembly GCA_012520115.1. GTDB lineage: Bacteria > Bacillota > Clostridia > Oscillospirales > Acutalibacteraceae > DTU053. Next base: position 50,886 of record JAAYOZ010000177.1, read on the forward strand.
GGGCATAGAGGAATAAAGCGTCAACTAACTCCGGATGCTTGATTGCGATAGTCAATGCAACCCAGCCGCCCATGGAGTGACCGGCCACGTACCACTTCTCGCCGGGGGCCTTTTCTTCCATAAGCGCAGCGATAATATCCTCCCTCGGAATGGCCTCGACATTTACGTTTTCTCTTGTGCTGTAACCGAAGTTCGGCAGGTCTACAAGCAGACAGTCATAGCCCTCAGCCGTAAGCAACTCCGCCATGTTCTCCCATGAAACAGTGGAGGACACAAGGCCGTGAATCATTATAAAGCGTCCCTTAAACTCGCCGAGACCGCTCTTGTACCTGTAGTGAATCGAGTAGTCCCCTATCTGGAAGAACTCACTGTCCTCGAAGGGAAGGTCCGATGCGGCAACGCCCGTAACGGTAAGGGGAAGAAGCATTGCCAGAATAAGCAGGACCGATATATACTTTTTCAATCGTTTCATAAACTTGCTCCTTTATTTTAACTCCATATGCTGCCACTATGATTATATAGCAATTTATGCCATATGTCAAACCTTTTGTTGCTCAAAACCGCAGTATACCGACGCTTTAAGGGGGGATAATATTTAAAACTCGGAAAGGGGATGTCCGCTTGTTTCCTGACAAGGTTTATTACGAGCCGGCGGCGCTGGAGTACCCGCTCGGAAGGCAGTTAAGGGAAAGGTACGGCGATGTGCCGTGGATACCGATTGAAAGCCACAACAACATCGAGGAACTGAGAAAGAACGAAAATTCTCAGTTTGCGAAAATGAAGCGGCACCTTATAGTTGGGGTCAGAAAATCCCTTAAATATGTACCGAACCACAAGACCTCCGACTTCCTTGTGCCCTATACTTCCTCCGGCTGCTCTGCCATGTGCCTTTACTGCTATCTTGTATGCAACTACAATAAGTGCTCGTATTTAAGGCTTTTTGTAAACCGTGAGCAGATGATGGACAAGCTCTTAAAGGAAGCGGCTAAAGCGGACAGGGACCTTGTTTTTGAAATAGGCAGCAACAGCGACCTGGTGCTGGAAAACACCGTTACAGAGAATCTCGAATGGACGATAGAGAGCTTTTCAAAGAGCGAAAAGGGCTTTCTGACCTTCCCGACGAAGTTCGATATGATTGAGCCTTTGCTGAAGCTTAACCACAGGGGCAGGACCATAATGCGAATGAGCGTCAACCCGCAGGAGATTATAAGGAAAATCGAGTTCGGGACTTCACCGCTTAACTCGAGAATCGACGCCATAAACAAAATGTGTGAGGCGGACTACCCTGTCGGTCTGCTGATTGCGCCCGTTGTCTTTGTGGAAAACTGGAGGGCTCTGTACAAGGAGCTTATAGAGCAGCTTTCACAGAAGCTTTCCGAAAAGGCAAAGTCCAAGCTGTCTATCGAAATCATCTTTATGACATACAGCTTTATCCACCGCTCGATAAATAAAGAGGCCTTTCCGAAGGCCGTTGACCTGTTTGACAAAGCCCTGATGACCGGCAGGGGCAGGGGAAAGTATTGGTACAAGGAGTCTGCAAGGAAAGAGGGCGAGGAGTTTTTAAAAGAGCAAATAGCAAAGAATCTAAAGAACATCCCGATAGTTTATGTGGTATAAAAAAATCCCCGTTTTGCGGGTTATCCTGAGTATAACCCGCAATGAAATTTGCCCTTCGGGCAAGTGAAATAATGCTTCGCATTGTGAAATCGCCGACGCTGTGTAAAGCTGAGCATATTAAGGTCGAATTTTTAATCCACGTGCGAAGCACATTTTATAATCAGAGTGATTATTTCACATTGCGTACCAATTTTATACAGACAATAGAGCCGCTTAGAATAATCCTAAGCGGCTCCAACATTTAATGTTTTATTTTGCCTTTGATATTACCTTTGTAAGTGTTTCGGACATTGTGAGCATCACAACAGCCAGAAACAGAAGGAACACCGGGTAGAGGGCGATATTGAAATACTGCGCAATAAGACCGAACACGGGAGGCATGAAGGTGCTGCCCACATAGGCACTTGCCATTTGTATGCCCACGATTGCCTGAGAATTCTCCCTGCCGAAGTTAAAAGGCGTGGAGTGGATTATGGACGGATAGATTGGTGCACAGCCGAGTCCTATTATGAGAAGACCCGCAAGGGCAAAGCCGCTGATTTTTAAGGGCAGTAAAACGGACAAAATTCCGAACATTATTATGATAATGCCGTATCTGATTAACCTTCTGTCGCCGACTTTGTCCGCTATGAAGCCGCATATGAAGCGACCGAAGGTCATGCCCAGATAAAACAGTGAGGCAAAGCTTGCTGCGGTGTCCACATCTATGCCACGGTACTCAACAAGATAGCTGCTGGCCCACAGTCCCGCAGTTGTTTCAAGGGCGACGGTTGCAAAAAAGGCAATGAGGATGTATTTTACTCCCCTGATTTTCACTGCCTGCATTATGGTAAGGTGTCGGGCTTCGACCGTGCTCTGCCCGTTTATTTTTGCCTGTCGCTTCCACAAAGGCAGGGTGATAAAAAGTACGGCGGTGAAAACTATCTGGATTATGGCTACTATCTTAAAGCCCAATGGCCAGTTAAGGTTCCTTGCGAGGCTGAAGCTCATGATATACGTGCTTATTGCCGCTCCCACGCCCCAGAAGCAGTGCAGCCAGCTCATGTGGCGGGATGCATAGTGCAGGGCTACATAGTTATTCAGCGCAGCGTCGACTGCTCCGGCGCCGAGTCCGTACGGAATCGACCAGATACATAGAAAAATATAGGAGCGTGAGGCCGAAAAGCCGAACAAAGCAAGAGCGGTCATCAGCACGCTGACGGCAGTGACAAGACCTGCGCCGAATTTCCGTGTAAGCCTGTCCGAGAGAAGGCTTGAAACAATAGTGCCGCCGGAAATAATCATTGTGACTATGCCGGCATAAGACAGCGGCACGCCGAACTGCTCATACATTACGGGCCATGCACTACCGAGCAGCGAGTC
>JAAYOZ010000178.1 GCA_012520115.1 Clostridiales bacterium
CTGAACAGCAGCGGGCATCTGCAAACTCCCGCAAGGGAAATGGTCTGATACAAAGAGGCAACTCCCGGGCCGAGCCTTGCCTGAATGGCACCCTCGTACACATCGGTGTCGGTGAAAATCACATTATTGGCGCCCCAGTAAGAATACTGGCTTTCAAAGCTCGGGTCATGGACTAAATTGCCGCAGCGTTTGCACTTAGGTCTTTTCTTTTCTTCACAGTCCTTAGGTCTTTCCGGCTCGCAGCAATCGGAGCACGGATTTACAAAGTTATTAGAAAATGACATATGCATTATCTCCTTGAAATTGTATTTAGAGAATGTTCCTGTTCAACATCCTACTGTATTTTATGTGCATTGCCCTGACAATGGGACAAATTAAGGAATATACTTTTAGCCCCCGATTTTACGGGCAGCGTATCTTAGGACATTCAAAGCGGATATACCCGCAGACCCCGCCTTTGCCTGCCCTGAGAGCAAAAAAAACACCATATATGCAGGGAGTGCATATATGGCGTATCAGCTTTCTGAATATACTACAACAGACCTATAATATTGTCAGCTGGTCGGGCAGGTTTTCATCGTTACGGGTGTCGATTTCGCCCTGGGACAGTATCTCGACCTTTTTATCGGGGATTTCCAGACCCCAGTTGTCCCAGCCGAAATAGTTCTTCCTTGCAAACAGCTCGATTTTTGCCTGCTGAGGGAACATTTTTGTAATGCCGTCAATCACGGCTTCGGGCTTTTCGCTGTGTTCGCCACGACGGACGGAAACAAGCTGCCTTATGTTTCTTGCCCCTCTCGGGGTCGGGAAACGCCCCTTCTTGAAGGCCAGCACAAATTCCGTCTGCGACAGGGTATATCTTCCGGGGTTGTGCAGGTGCTTGTCCCAGACGAAGGCGACGGTCTTGTATTCAAAGCCCCACGCCTGACCCAAAGCGATAGCGTTTGCAAGCTGCGGCCCCGTTGTCCACATAAAAAGAATACAGTCGTCTGCGGCAATGGATTTCACGTCAAGCGCCTTTAATTCGGAGAGCTTTAAAGGCGGGTATCTGAAATTATCGGTGCTTAATAGAGCATCCCGTTTTAAACCGAGGTGCTCGGTTCTGATGCTCGATTTGTCAAACTGCGTCTGTCCGCCGTAATCCCACGGGGGGTCAGCGTAGATAATGTCATATTTTTTAGTCGGCAACGGCGGATAAACCTCATTTAACGGGTTTGATTCTTTTCTTGCGGGGTCATGTTCCGGGTGATAGGAAACGGGCTTTTTTTTGCTCACGCTTTGTCCCTCCCTGCACGACATTAACTTAAATCCATTATATCACCAAAAATGACAAATTACAATCAGTGTACTTTTGTCCGAGATACGACTAAATCAAATTGCTTTTTGCGCTTTTTGCGGGTATTATTATTGTATAAAACAATCCGGAGGTAATAAGAGTGAAGGATGTTATAGATTTAAGTGCCTATGTCAAACCAGGGCAGCTTTACAGGGAAAAGGAGAGTTGTCTTTTTGCCGAGGCTCTTATCCCTACTGACTGCCGCTCAAATCATGCAAGCTGTCTTATCGAGCTTGACAACGGAGATATACTCTGCGTATGGTTCGGCGGCTCGGGCGAGGGTTCGGGCGATACGAAAATATACTTATCAAGGCTGAATAACGGCACCTCAGTGTGGAGCGAGCCCATAAGACTCAGCGATGACTATAACTGCTCGGAGCAGAACCCCTTTGTTTATGACTTCGGCGGCGGACATATATGGGTAGTCCACACCGCCCAGAAGACCCGCGGCGTTTCAAAGGAGGAGTGGAAGGAGCTGCTTCAAAGCGGCAAGGTCACAGGCTCATACACCATGCAGGAGACCTCGGAGATACGTGTCCTCGAGTCCTTCGACCACGGCTATACTTTCACTAAACGCAAGCCCCTCAACAGCAAGAGCGGAGCCTTCTGCCGCCAGCCTATATTGAAGCTCTCAAACGGCGACTTGATTATGGGCATGTGGTACAGCGTATGCAGGGAAGGGGACTTTGAGAGCGGCAGCCTGTACGGCGGCGACCATACGGCGGTGCTTATCTCTGAGGACAACGGCGTCACCTGGCAGGAGTACCCCGTACCCGACAGCGTCGGCAGGGTGCATATGCAGCCTGTTGAGATTGAAAACGGCAGGCTTATTGCCCTGTTCAGGAGCCGCTTTGCCGACAGGATTTATATAAGTTATTCGGAGGATTACGGCAGGACTTGGACAGCCCCCGTGCCGACCGATTTGCCCAGCAACAACGCCTCGATTCAGGCAAAGAAGCTAAAAAGCGGCAACATCGCACTTGTCTTAAATTACACGCCCTATATCGCAAACGACGCCTCAAAGGTGCGCTGGCCGTCAAATGTCCGCCACCACATAGCCCTTGCCCTCTCGGAGGACAACGCAAAGACATGGCCTTATATCAGAGTCATTGAGCACGGCGAGGAGTTCTTCGGCGAAATTTGGACGAAGAACAGGGAGAATTCCTACCCCTCCGTTATTCAGACCGCCGACGGAAAGCTGCATGTGTCCTACACCTATAACGGCAGACGCTGCATTAAGCATGTGATAGTGGATGAAAACTGGATTAAGGGGGAAATCTGAATTGAAAAAGCTGAAAGGCATCATCCCCGCAATGCTGACCCCCGTGACAGCGGACTTTATGATAAACGAACACGCTTTAAGGCAGCTCACGAACCGCCTTATTGATGCGGGCGCAAACGCCATATTCGCCCTCGGTACTAACGGCGAGTTCTTTTCTCTTTGCAAAGAGGACAGGCTTAAAGTCACAAAAACAGTTATAGACGAAGTGGCGGGCAGGGTCCCCGTAGTCATCGGCACGGGAGCCGCAAGTACAAGAGAAGCCGTCGAGCTTTCAAAGGCGGCGGAGGCTCTCGGAGCAGACTATCTCTCCGTCATTACACCCTATTTCAACGCCCTGAGTCAGCGTGAGGTGAAGGAGTATTATACACAAATCGCAAATGCTGTAAATATCCCGATTCTCCTATACAACATCCCCGGCCGCACGGGAATTAACCTTGAAGCCGAAACAGTCCGGGAGCTGTCGGCTATACCGAACATAGTCGGCATTAAGGACAGCAGCGGAAAGTTCGAGAACATCCTTAAATACATCGAATACACAAAGGACATCGATTTCTCGGTCTATGCGGGAACAGACTCGCTGATACTTAAAACTCTTATGGCAGGCGGCGACGGAGCAGTTGCCGCAACCGCAAATGTCCTGCCGGAAATCGTAATCTCAATCTATAAGCACTGGCAAAACGGCGAAATTGAAATGGCTGAAAAAGCGCAGGAATCGCTCTCTGTAATAAGGGATTTCAGCGCGGGCTTCAGCATCCCCTCAACCTACAAGGCAGCCGTAGAGCTTCAGGGCATTGAAGCGGGACCGCCCGTACCTCCCGCCCTGCCCCTTAATGAAGCAGACAAAGCCCGCTTGAAAGCAGTGCTCGACGAATACAAAAGCCTCTACTAAGCGTAGGTTGTCATTACAGCCTCACAATGATAGGCTTTCAATGAAAGGAGGCTGTCAGATGAATCAATATGTAACCGGCTCCGTAATAAAAAGGCTCAGGGAAAAGCAGAATATGACTCAGGCAGAGCTTGCCGAGATTTTGGGCGTCAGCGACAAGGCCGTTTCCAAATGGGAGACGGGCAGGGGCTTCCCTGACATTACATTGTTAGAACCCATCGCACGGGCGCTTCGCATCTCAACCGTGGAGCTGCTTTCCGGCAAGGATATCACAAACCGCAACCGCTCCTCAAACATTCTGAGGTCGCTATTCTATGTCTGCCCCCTGTGCGGAAACATTATCTTAGGCGCCGGCGAGGCGCTTGTTAGCTGCTGCGGTATAACCCTGCCCCCATTGGAAGCAGAGGATGCTGACACAGAGCATAAAATCAGCTGTGAGGTTATAGAAGATGAGCATTATTACAACATAGACCACCCCATGACAAAGGAGCATTATATCTCCTTCATGGCCTATGTGACAACAAACGGCGTAAATCTCATCAAGCTCTATCCTGAGGGACCCGCAGAGGCGAGATTTATTAAAAGAGGCGCAGGCTTTCTGTATTACTACTGCAACAAGCACGGGCTGTTCAGAATAAAAGTTTAGTTAAGGGCACTCATAATAGAGTGCCTTTAATAATTGTAATTGTATTTAATTGTCGCAATATGATATAATTTGGCTGTTCCCGGAGAAGGGTAGACCTGAAAAATAAAAGGGGGATAATAATGATTAAAGATTTTAAAGAGTTCGCTCTGAAGGGAAATGTCCTTGACCTTGCAATCGGCGTTATCATCGGCGGAGCCTTCGGAAAAATAGTCACCTCCCTTGTAAACGATGTAATCATGCCCGCTCTGGGCGTACTGCTGGGCGGTGTTAACTTCGAGCATCTGAAGCTCGTCATTGTTCCCGCAGCCGGCGACGCAGCGGAGGTCGCCATTATGTACGGCGCCTTCATCCAGTCGGTAGTCGATTTTCTGATTATCGCCTTTTCGATTTTCCTCTTTATAAAGCTCATTTCCTTCAGAAAAAAGAAGGCGGCAGAGGAAAAGAAAGAGGAGCCGGCACCCGAACCAGCTAAGGATGTCCTGCTGCTCGAGGAAATAAGGGACATACTTAAAGCCAATCAATAAATCACAAAGAGCCGTTACAAAACGGCTTTTATTTTGAAACCTGCTCGGAGGAAAAATGTTCTCACTTCTACTCGCCATCATTTATTTAGCATTTATTAGCCTCGGCCTGCCGGACTCGCTGCTCGGTAGTGCATGGC
>JAAYOZ010000179.1 GCA_012520115.1 Clostridiales bacterium
AGCCGCAAGTAAAATGAAATTCGCACATTAACATGCACGGCATAATTAATAAGCTTTGCTTTTTCATTAGTTCCGAAAGGAACGAATTTCATTGAAAAAAGCAAGTCTTACGACTTGCTTTTTCATGGTCGGGATGACAGGATTTGAACCTGCGGCATCTTGGTCCCAAACCAAGCGCTCTACCAAGCTGAGCCACATCCCGTTATTGTCTTGCCTTAAATTTGCTATGACATTATACACAAAGGCAGGGCGACTTGTCAACAACGGCGAGGCTGTCAAAGGGAGGAAATCCTGCGGGTTTGAGACTTGCCGAAACAAAAATTTGAGGCTGTGATTACTCACAGCCTCTTTGCATTAATATCTTCCGATTTCGCTTAGCGGCAGGTTATAAAAATCGTCGGTCAGTTCGTACAGGAACATGGAATCGGCGTTCACCGTATAGTCACGCTTTCCTATGTTCGGGAATACCGAAAGGATGGCACCGAAGTTTATGACCGCATTATGCTCTACGGTGCTGAATTTTGTGACAAAGGTGTTCATGCTTCCTATATTCGGCACGGGGGACTTGGAGATTACGATATTGTCCGAAACTACACTGAATGCGGGGTTCGGGCCGAAGTACGGGTTTTCCACATCGTCGAAATCATCCGATATTTTCGACATCTGCGGGAAGGCCTCTTTCCAGACATCTGTCTGCCACGGGGAGTTATAAAGACCGATCCACAATCCTGTGTTTTTCCGTCCGTGACCGAACCAGAAATTCTCGTCAAGGACGCCCTCAATTACTCTTGCGTCGTAGGTAATGCCCCGTCGTGAGTTTATTATTATGTTGTTTTTGACGGTGAGGTCACGGCCGCCGCCGAGCAGAAGGCCGTTGCCCGGAACATTGAGAAGGAGATTACCATATACGCTCTGGCCCGAAAGACCGTCGTCCAGATAAATACCGTCTGGCTCGAAATCGCCGGAGCCTAAATTGTAAATGCAGTTATATCTTATCTCGGTTCCGTAATCCGTCCATGAGCGTCCCGCATAGATAGCTCCCGCATCATGGGATTGCAGTACGACTTCGTATATTTCGTTATATTCGATTATGTGATTCTGTCCCGAATATGTGATAGCCTGATGGGGAGAGCGGCACATCTCGTTGTGGGAGCAGATATTGCCGACTCCGACCAGCCTTACTCCCGCCTGATATGTAATGTAAACCTCAGACCAGTCGTGTATGTAGTTGTTGTCCGCCCTGTTGTTTCCGGGAATCAGGTTATCCCTGTCGCCGCCGGTTAAATATATACCGCCTCGGCCTGTATGATAGATATCGCACTCGGTAACCAGATTATTGTAGCCGTTCACAATAACCGCAGTTCCGCCTATATTCCTTACAGTGCAGCCCTTGACGGTTGTATTGTCGGCGTTGACTTCCATACCGTTGACACGGGTGCCCTGTATCGTCAGGTTCTCAAATGTAAGGTAGTCGGCGCTCGAACTGATTACGGGATTTTGTGTTACGGTTAAGAATATTTCCCCTGAGCTCAAATCCTGGTCGGGATAGAAATAGAGTATTCCGTTCTCACGGTCGATGTAGTATTCGCCGGGGCTGTCAAGCTCTTCAAGCACATTGAAGAAATAATAGGGTGCGTCTTTCTTCATGCCGTAGAAGGAGGCATAGGTTGATTCGATGGTATTTCCTGAAACGGACTTTACGGGGGTGGAGCCGTCCGCCCAGTCGAACCGCCAGTAGCCCATCATCCAGACATCATCGAGCGTGCTCCAGGAGGCCACTCTTGAGGCTGTCTTCTTATCCATTTTAAACTTGTCGCCCGGAGGGTTGACAAAGCCGCTCCAGCCCTGCGGGGCGTTGTTTTCGGCGAGGCTGTCATAGACTATGTCACCGGTTTTGAGAAACTCACCTTTATCGGGATAGCGGGCAAGGGTCATCCTTCTGTCGGCAAAAAACAGCTCGCAGAATACGCCTGCTCCCTTTGAGTAAATACCCGCTGTGTTATATGAGCCTATTGCAAGTATTTCCCCGATTTCCTCGGCGGTAAGGCCGCATTCGTAAAGGTCGGCTGTGAGGACTTTACTTCTGACATTGGCTTTAAGCCTGTTTGCAATCTCTCCGCTTAACGGGGAGAAATCATCCTTTGTCAGACTGAAGCCGCCGTTTATTACTGCCTCCCCGTCACCGTAGGCGCAGTATTTTACGGGGCAGCTTTCGGTTCCGCCGTCTTCTTCGGTGAATTCAAGGCCGTCTGTTCTGTACTCACCGGCCATAAGGCAGACGGTGACAGAGCTTCTGCCTGTTTTGTCGAGGCTGCGTACGGCATCCCTTGCCCTTTCGATGGTTGCAAAGGGATTGGCTAAAGAGCCGTCGCCCTCGTCGCTGCCGTTTGGGGAAACATAAAAGTCGCCCTCAACTATTTCTGCAGGCTTTTCGGTGTACTCGCTCAAGCCCCTTGGGGCGGGCGCCGGGGCAATTAACCACGGCCACAATGCAATGGAGCTTATAAAGAGTAATACGGACATGAAAAACGAGGTTATTTTACTTACTTCCATATCAGACACCTCCGTTTCAAACATACCATTTTGAGGGGACAAAGGCAATACTATCCAAACAAAGTTTTTATAAGTGCAAAGGATAAACCGGCGGCGGGGAGGGGCTTATTAAGGCTGCTTTTTTGGTGTCAGACGGGCAGAATAAATACAGAGTCTTTGAATATTCTTAACCAAAGCTTAAAAATCGCTTGCTTGACGGAAACACCGTTGAGTCGTATTATAGACTTAATATTGATAGTAAAAAGGGGGCATATATATGTTGCTGAGCATTGCACTTTCATCGGAAATGCTCTTGCGGATTTTTCTGCTTGTATGCTTTCTGTGTCCCCTTGTGTTCGCCTTTACTCTGATGCTGTGGGAGCGAAGCGACAGCCCCGTTATCGCAACCTTGACTGACAAGGCTACCGGCGACATATATGAAATCAGCTCATGGGAGACTTCAATAGGCAGGGCGAGGCTCTGCGACGTTGTACTCGCCTACGGCACCGTGTCAAGGCTTCATGCGGTCATTACAAGGCGAAAGAAAAGCTGGATAATCTTTGACACCAACTCAAGCCTCGGCATAAAGGTAAACGGGCTTATTGTCAAGAGCAAGGCAAGTCTTTACGATGGGGACGTTATTACCCTCGGAGATGTGGATTTTACCTTCAGCGCTCTTGAGCTGCCGGAATATAAGAATCAGCGCAAGAAAAAATAACTGAGGCTACTGCCCCGAAAGGTGATGAAGGCTTGAAATACAGAACCCTATCCAAAATAGCGGACAGCCGTTTTTTATGGCTTCTCATATATGTGCCGGTGCTTGCCTTTCAGCTGATTTACGCCGGCAAGGTCATTTCCGCCGCCGGTGATATGGCCGCTACGATTACGACTTATTTTACATTGTTTATATTGATAGAGACCGGCTGCTTTGTCTTTTTCAAGCTGATTCTCGGCAAGAGGTTTGAGCTTGAGATTGCAGCCTTTATGCTCTCATTTTTAAGTATTGCGATTACAGCAAGCGTCTCTCCCAAGAGGACTCTGGTGCAGTTTATTACCTTTGCTGCCGGTGTGGGTATATACTATGCCTTTGTCTGGTTCTTAAAAAACACACGATGGATAAGCACCATGAGGGTTCCCGCCGCACTGGGCGCCGTGGGTCTGCTTGCGGCAACCGTAGCGCTGGGCACCACCTACAACGGTGCGAGAAACTGGATAATGATAGGCGACATTTCGATTCAGCCCTCGGAGCTTGCGAAGATACTCTTTATCTTTGTGGGAGCTGTTACGCTCGATAAGCTCCAGTCCATCCGCTCACTTTCTAAGTACATTTTGTTCGCAGCCTGCTGTATCGGCATTATCTTCGTAATGAAGGATTTCGGCACGGCGCTTATCTTCTTTGCCACCTTCCTGATTATCTCCTTTATGCGTTCCGGCGATATTAAGAAAATCATGCTTATCTGCGGCGCCGCTGCAGTCGGTGCGGTTGCGATTGTAATATTTAAGCCCTATGTGGCGAACCGCTTTATGACATACCGTCATATCTGGGAGAACATGGACGGCGGGGGTTATCAGCAGACAAGGGTGCTGATTTACTCAGCAAGCGGCGGACTGTTCGGAGTGGGACTCGGCAACGGGCAGCTGCGACGTGTCTTTGCCGCTACCGAGGATTTGATTTTCGGCGTTTTGTGCGAGGAGTTCGGGCTAATTATTGCCTTTACCGTGGCGCTGACCTATGTTGCCTTCGCCTTTTATGCAATAAAGATGGCAAAGACCGCCCGCTCCACATTCTATTCCATTGCGGCCTGCGCCGCCGCAGGGCTTATGCTGTTTCAGGCGGCTCTGAATATCTTCGGCGTGACCGATTTACTGCCCCTTACGGGCGTTACACTGCCCTTTGTAAGCCGAGGCGGCTCAAGTATGCTGAGTTCATGGGGTCTGCTGGCTTTTCTTAAGGCGGTCGACCCGCTGACTTATCCGGTAAAGAAACTGAGTCCCAGGCCGCAGACCGACGCCGTTCCCGGTGCGGAATATGCGGACTATCTCGGCGACGGCTATGACGACTCATATTTGGCCAGAAAAGCGCCGAAGTCGGGCATATATATCTCCGCCGCCAAGAATGCTTATGCAAGCGGAAGCACAGGCAGAGCGCAGGGCGGGGCGGAGGGAAGAACGCCGCCTTCAACGAGAAGCAAAAGGAAGCGATAGCTTCTTTCGGAGGATATTATGAGAATTACCATAAACAGAAGCAAAATGCTGTATCTGCTTGTTCTCGCCTTTATGGGCGGGCTGTGCATACTGCTGGTCTCTCTCTTTGTGAACGGCAAGACCTATGCGATGCACACCGCAAACAGGCATCTGCACGGTGCCTCTGCTGTGGACAGCTTCGGCAGTATTGAGGACAGGAACGGCCTTCTGCTTGCCGACACGAAAAACGGCAAGAGGGTGTACAATAACGACTCGACAATTCGCCGTGCCATGCTTCAGACCATCGGCGATACGAGCTTCTTTATCTCCTCGGGAGTGCATAACACCTTTAAATCGGAGCTTACCGGCTTTAACATGATATGGGGCATTAACACTGCCGCAAGCGGGGCTAAGAGCAATCTGAAACTGACCCTTGACGCAAAGCTCTGCAAGACAGCGCTGAACGCCCTTGAGGGTCAGAAGGGTGCAGTTGGGGTATACAACTATAAGACCGGCGAGATTATTGTTATGGTGTCCTCGCCCACATACGACATACAGAACAAGCCCTATGACATTGATACCGATAAGACAGGCACATACGACGGAGTGTATCTGAACAAGCTTTTATCGGGGCTGTATGTTCCCGGCTCTGTCTTTAAGACGGTGACTGCCGCCGCCGCAATCGACAATATACCGGATATTCTGACAAGGAAGTTCAACTGCTCCGGTCAGTACAAGGCCGCAGACGGCATAATCAAGTGCATGAAGGAGCACGGCAACCTTAACTTTGAGCAGGCTTTGAATGTTTCCTGCAACTCGGTTTTTGCTCAGGTGGCCATTGAGGTCGGGGCGGAAAAGCTGCAGAAAACGGCGCAGCAGTTGGGACTTACCGAATCCTTCACAGTCGACAGGGTGAACACGGCAAAGGGCTCGGTGGAACTGTCCGAGGCAGGTCAGGCAAGTCTCGGCTGGGCGGGTATCGGTCAGTACACGCTCGTCTTAAATCCCGTGTCGATTATGAGATATATGGGCGCTATCGCAAACGACGGCAAGGCGGTAAACCCCTTCTTTGTCGACAAGGTTGTGCAGACAGACGGCACAGTGCTTTATAAAAGCGGCTCGCCCGATACAAAAAAGCTCTTGAATGTGACGACCACAAACACTTTAAAGTCCTTAATGCGCTCGAATGTAAAGAATAACTACGGCGACAGCAGATTTAAAGGCTTAGAGCTTTGCGCCAAGACGGGTACAGCCGAGGTGGGCGAGGAAAAGAGTCCCCACGCCTGGTTTGCGGGCTTTTCGCAGAGGGATGACTTCCCCTATGCCTTCGTCTGCGTTGTGGAAAACGGCGGCTCTGGAATAGGCACCGCCGCTCCCGTTATTGCAAGGGTATTAAAGGAAATGGACAAAACCTATTAAATACAGAAGGTGATAAAATGAGCGATAAACTTAACGAGAAGCTTATTTACAAGACCGACCCTCAACCGATTGACTCCTGCGTGATACTGCGGGGGAATGTGCGTATAACTTTGCTTACCGACAGGCTCTTTCGCATAGAGACAAAGAGCAAAAAGGGCGCCTTTACGGACGAGGCTACGCAGATAGTCTGGTTCAGAAAGCTCGACACTCCTGTATTTACTATAAGAGAGAAAAAACACAAGCTTCAGGTTTCCACCACCGCTCTGACGCTTATCGTCAACACGAAAAACGGCAAGGGCTGGGTTGTTTTTAAGGACACGACGAAGAAAATCCCCCTTGAAAACAAGGACAACCTCCTGGGTACCGCAAGGACACTTGACGGCAAGCGGGGCAAGACGAAGCTGGATTTGGGAATAATGAGCAAAACCGGCGTTGCGCTCATAAATGACGACAGCCTGATAATAAACGAAGACGGAATGCCCGCTCCCCGTGAGTCTAAGGGCAGCGACATATATGTCTTTGCCTACGGCAAGGACTATCGCTCGGCTTTAAGGGACTTTTTCAGGCTGACGGGCAGGCCGCCGATGATTCCCCGCTTTGCACTCGGTAACTGGTGGAGCAGGTACTATGCCTATACGCAGGACGAATATCTGCAGCTTATGAACCGCTTCGAAAAAGAAAACGTGCCTTTGTCCGTCGCCACAATCGACATGGACTGGCACTGGGTGGATGTTAAAAAGAGGTTTAAGGCAAAGAAGGAGAAAAAGTTCTCTATCTGGGGCGCAGGCTGGACCGGTTACAGTTGGAACAGGGAGCTTTTCCCCGACCATGTTGCGATGCTCAGGGAGCTGCACGACAAGGGTCTGAAGACTACATTGAATCTGCATCCCGCCTCCGGAGTGCGCTTTTATGAGGACAGGTATGAGGATATGGCGAAGGCTCTGAATCACGATACCTCTAAGAAAAAGCCCATTAAGTTTGACATAACCAACCCGAAGTACATTAACGCCTATTTTGATGTGTTACATAAGCCCCTTGAGGACGAGGGCGTGGACTTCTGGTGGATAGACTGGCAGCAGGGCAAAAAGTCGAAGGTAAAGGGCCTTGACCCGCTGTGGGCGCTGAATCACTATCACTTTGCTGCAAACGAAAAGGAGAACAAGAGGCCGCTGATACTCTCCCGCTATGGTGGCATAGGCTCACACCGCTATCCTCTGGGCTTTTCCGGCGACGCCTTCGTATGCTGGAAGGCTCTGAAATTCCAGCCCTGTTTCACAACGAATGCCTCCAACATAGGCTATACCTGGTGGAGCCATGACATAGGCGGTCACACCATGGGCAAAAGGAAAGGCGAGCTTTATTTAAGGTGGGTGCAGTTCGGCGTGTTCTCCCCCATCAACCGCCTGCATTCGACCAAAAACGACCTTGACGGCAAGGAGCCCTGGAAGTATGAGGGGCTTATCTGCAATGCGGCGAAGGAATATTTAAGGTTCAGGCATAGGCTTGTGCCCTACATATATACGATGAACAGCCTTACGCACTTTAACGGCAGGGCGCTTTGCGAGC
>JAAYOZ010000027.1 GCA_012520115.1 Clostridiales bacterium
CCCCCGCCACAAATATCCCCGTCGGCGGCAGCTTCAGCTTCAGGATTACTAAGAACGTAAGCTACCTCGGCAACTTTGTGGTCAAGGCAAACGGTCAGGTAATCACACCTTCGGGCAACACCTATACCGTAACGAATATCAACGGCCCCGTTAATATCACAATCGGCGCATACCTTGTAAAACCGCCTGCTCCTCTCAGCACACCGCAGTACAGTATTCAGGTTCTCACCGACCCGGCAACACTGGGCGAAGGCGGAGTTTACAGAATCAAGATTACAAGGCTCGGCACCTTCACAGGCGGTATCTCGGTACTTGCCAACGGCAGCCAGGTAGAGCCCTCTGAGTCTGACGCAACGATTTACGAAATCCCGATTACCAGGCCCACAGAGGTCATAGTACAGGCCTGCTCAGTCGTCATTACGGGACTTGACAACCCGTTTATCAGGATGACCGCTGTCAGCCAGCTTGAGGATATCCCGCTCGGCGGCAGCTTCTCCTTCCAGGTAGCATTCGTTAACGGCTACGACGGCGAAATCGAGGTCAAGGCAAATGACAAACTCCTCACCCCGAACGCCTCCGGCGTATACACGGTATACAACATCACAGGCCCCGTAACTATCGCAATCAGAGCGATTATAACGCAGACCCCGTAAGAGGCCGATATTAAAACCCAAGGCGGGCTTTTTGCCCGCCTTTTTTCCAAAATTAATGAATAGGTAGGTTTTGAAATGAAATCCCCAAAGCTGGTCCTTTTTGATTTCGGCGGCACCCTTGCCGAAGACGGTGAACTGGATATTGCGGCAGGAATAGAAGCCGTTCTGAGAGAGGTGGGCGTGAAGGACTATGACAAGGCTCTCCTGACCCGACTCTGGAAGGAAATGCATAGGGAGATTGAGAACAGGGACTCCACGCCAAAGGGCTATCACCTTGAAACGCCCCTCTCGGCGATTTTCAGGAACATCTTCACAAGGGCGGGCATAAAAATCGACCTGCCCTCTGACAGGGCCGAATACATCTTTGACAAATATAATTCCTCAAGACGGAAAACGCCCTATATCGAAGACCTGCTGGAAGCCCTTTACGAGAAGGGCATCAGAACGGCGGTCATAAGCAATATAGTTATGACCGGCGCTTCGCTCAGAATGGCGATAGACGAGCTTCTGCCGGAGAATAAATTCGAGTTCGTCATTACCAGTGCCGACTATCTCTTTATGAAGCCCGCACCGGATATGTTCGAGGCGGCGGCAAAGCTTGCGGGCGTAAGTCCCGGGGACTGCTGGTATCTGGGCGATACTTTAAGGGCGGACGTCAGAGGCTCCTCACCTGTGGGTATGACTGCGGTGCGATACTGTTTTGAATCGGAAAAGGACTTTGAGGAATTAACCACCGTCGGATATGACGGCAAGGAGTATAAATACTATCAGGTAAACTCATGGAAGGTGCTTGAGCAAAAGGTACGGCAGTTCTAAAAAGCGTACAATAATATTAGATCAGAATATAGCTTACTGAAAATAAGGGGGCAGTTTAATGGAACAGGTTCGCATAACTGAGCCTACAAAACTGTTGGACAAGGACGGAAATGTACTGAAGCCCGGATACTGCACAAGGAATCTGTATCAGTACAACCGCAGCGACATCAAGGCAAACCCGTCCAGGATTAAGGAGTGGGACTTCTATCAGATTTCCAACGACAGGTACACTGTTCAGATTGTCTTCGGCGATATCTCGATAGCCGGCTTTTGCTCCTTCGCATTCTTTGACAGGGAAACGGGCGAAAGGGAGGAGGCCCTCTCGGTTATCCCGCTTACCTTCGGGCGCATGAAAATGCCCGAGCATACTGAGGTTCCCCACAAGATTTCGGTGGGCTATGCGGGCACCAAAATGCAGGTCGTGGCTTCAAAGAACAAACGCTGGCTGACGGCGGACATCAGAGCCCGCAAGGAGAAGATTACGGCGGACTTGGAGCTTATGGTTATGGACGACCTTGAGTCTCTTACCATGGCCGTGCCCTTTAAGGAGCTTCCGGGCTACTTCTATCTTAATCAGAAGGTCAACTCAATGCCCGTAAAGGGACATATAGAAATAGGCGGCAGGGTCTATGAGTTCTCGCCGGATAATTCCTTTGCTGTTCTTGACTGGGGCAGGGGAGTCTGGCCATATAAGTGCAGCTGGTACTGGGGCAACGGCACCACGAGGCTTGATGACGGCAGGCTCTTCGGCTTTGAAATCGGCTGGGGCTTCGGCGATATGAGCGCCGCCACCGAGAATATGCTCTTCCTTGACGGCAAGGCACATAAAATCGGCGAGGTCTTCCTTGTAAACGACGTTCGCAATGACTATATGCAGCCCTGGGTCTTCTCAAGCGACGACGGCCGCTTTGAGCTGACCATGACCCCCGAGTACGACAACTTCACCTCCTCAAGGATAGGCCCCTTAGGCAACATCTGCCATCAGGTCTACGGCAAGTGGAACGGCACCGTGGTGCTTGACGACGGTACAGTACTCGAAATAAAGGATATGCTCGCCTTCTGTGAGCACTCCGACAACCGCTGGTAAATCGGTGTTAATATTTACAGCCCCCATGTTAAAAGTGGGGGATGTTTTTATGGTAAATCTATTGACTTTTTGCTTTGTAAATATGATACTTTATCAGTGTGCTTTTTTCAAATCGGCTGATAAGGAGTCAATATATGTCACCGGCAAACCCCTTTAAAAGAACACTGATAGCCTGTTATACCTCATACGTGTCCCAATCGGCGGTCATAACCCTTCTGCCCCTGCTTTTCACCACATTGCGTGAGCAGATAGGGGTCAGCTATACCCTGCTTGCGGTGCTGTCGGGATTCAGCTTTGTAATTCAGCTGCTTGCCGACTTTCTGTTCAGCGGCGCCGCCGCAAGATTCGGCTACAAGCCCTTTGTTTTCGTGGCAATGGCAAGCGAAACGCTGGGCTTCTCATTGCTTGCCGCCTCGGTCTACATATTCCCGAACCCGGTCATAGGCTTCTTTATGGCCACATTTTTGTTCTCACTCGGCGGCGGATTGTCCGAAATCCTTATAAGCCCCATCGTCAACGGAGTGCCCAGCAGCTCCTCGTCGGGCAGCATGGCTATACTCCACTCCATGTACTCATGGGGTCAGATGGCCGTGGTGCTTATCACAACGCTGCTTTTGTTCGTTCTGGGCGCAGAGAACTGGCCATTTATCGCACTGCTCTGGGCTATACTGCCCATAGTCTGCTGCGTGCTGTTCATGAAGGCGAAATATCCGGAAAACGCAGTGAACAAGAGCAACTCCACGCCCCTTCAGATTGTCAAAAATCCGATTTTCATACTCTGCATGCTCACTATCTTCTTCGGTGCGGGCGCCGAGCACACTGTGGTCGGCTGGAGCTCCGCATTCATGGAGGAGGTTCTGAATATACCTAAAGTCTACGGCGATATTGCGGGACTATTGATGTTTGCCTTTACAATGGCTATCGGCAGGTTCACCCACGGAATGCTCGGCAACAGAGTCGACCTTTCAAAGTCAATGCTGTTAGGCTCAATCGGCGTGTTCTTCTGCCTTGCTATAATGGGCGTGTCGCCGATACCGGTCGTCTCATTTTTAGCCTGCGCCCTTTCGGGACTTTGTGTCGCCCTGCTCTGGCCCGGCTCGCTGGTGCTGGCGTCGGACTCCTTCCCCAATTCGGGAGCGTGGCTTTTTGCCTTTATGGCAACTGCGGGAGACTTGGGCGCCGCCGTCTGCCCCTTTGTGACGGGCAAGCTGGCGGATATGTCAGGTGAAGTCCCCGTGCTTGCTGACATTGCGACCCGATTCAGCCTCAGCGCCGAGCAAACGGGCATGAGAACGGGCTTTGTGTTTTCCGCCCTCTACGGCGCAATCTGCACCGTCTCTCTGATTCTGTTCATCAGTGGCAAGAAGAAGCGAAAGAAGCTCGAAGCAGAATAAAAAAGCAGCCGCTTGAAGCCCGGTGCTTCAGGCGGCTTTTCTTTAACCGTATGGAATATCGCCGTTTTTGAACATGGACGAATACTTCAGATTCTGCGACATGGAGTAGAACTCCTCGCCGGATATAACGATATGGTCAAGCAGGTTTATATCCATGGCCGCAAGGGTGCTTGAAATCTGTCGTGTGGCGTCAAAGTCCTGCTTGGAGGGGGAGGCAAAGCCGTTCGGGTGGTTGTGGGCGATAATCGCCGCACTTGCGTTGCTGGCAAGCAGCTCCGACACCATAAGGCGCATATTAATGTCCGTGTAAGTGACACTGCCCTTGCTGATTTCGCAGATTTTTTTCAGCTTGCCCTTGTTGTCAAGTGACAGGACAAGAAGCACCTCAGTCGTTTGGCCCACAAACTGAGGCATAAGGATTTCGACCGCCTTTTCCGGCGAGTGTATTTCCTCCACATGCTGCGCCCTGTCCGTCAGATAGGCGCGGGAAAGGGCGGGTATCAGCTTGATAAGCGTTGCGGAGGATACACTTATGCCTCTGACCTTCACAAGCTCACTGAAGGGAGCGTCAAAAACGCCCGACAAGGAGCCGAATTTCTCCAGCAGCAGGTGGGCGGTGTCGTTCGTGTCCCTTCTGGGAATTGAGAAGAAAAGTAAAAGCTCAAGTATGTTGTGCGGCTCAAAGCTGCCAAGGCCGTTATTTATAAAGCGGTTTTTAAGCCTCTGCCTGTGCCCTTTATGTGAAACGGCAGGCTCTTTTTTATTTTCTGCTTCTTTGACCTTTGTTGCCTTATCCTCTTTCAAAAGGTGACCCATTTCTCTGCCTCGTTTGTAAATTATTTTCCATATTATACATTATTTTGTCACCTTTGCAAAGAGCGAGAATTTCACCCACAGACGCAAAAAACGCCCTGCAAAAGGGCGTTAAGATTTAAATTTATGAAAAAAATGTTTTGTCGGTATTGTCAGTTTTCGCATTTCAGCAGACAATAATCGTCCGTTTCATAAACGACCTTCAATTTCGGGTCGTCTTTCATGCGGTTGAATATCCTCCAGCCTTTGTTGACAAGTATATGCGTAAAGTCATATTCCTCTATCAGCTCACGGTAGTCCTTTGTGCCTCTGGATATGAAATCAAAATATTCACTCAGATAGTCCTTTACGCCGTTGTTGGATTTAAGGAAAATCTCCGCCCGGGCATCGATATAGCAACGCAGCCCACGGAACTCACAGTAAGCGCCCGTATTAAAATCCGTAAACAGCCGTATATCTGATTTTTTTTCTCCCGAATCCTCAACAAGATAATCCACAACAGGCTCCAGCAGCTCGGCTTTCTCATCTATGCGGGTTCCGGCAAGCCCGTAAATCGGATAAACCAGACAGCCGATGCAGACTAAAGCGTAAACAATACAGGTGAGCGTTTTTATAAACGGGCGAGGACTGTTCTGCTTCGGGGGCTGCTCTGCCGCATCCGCTGTGGGCAAGTCCTTCGACTTCTTCTGCATACCGCTGATTTTCTCGGCGAGGAAGGGCGTTGCGGCAATAATGAAAATGCAGATATTGCGCTTTGCCATCATCGCTGCGGCGATGCCGCCGACCAGCAAAAGAAACGAGCGAAGGTGCAAAGGTCTTCCGTCGGCAAGCATAAAAAACATCGCCGCAAAAAGAAGACAGATAATAAAAATCCCGAATATATCGTTTGCCGCCACGGGATGCAGCTCACTGATATACAAAGACATATCATCGCTTAATGAGCGGAAAATCAAAAGCATACCCCTAAGGCCGTAAGGATTGCAGAAGCCCGCCAGTAAGGTCAACACCAGAGTGCCTGCCGGCCATTTCCAGGAATAGGAGCGGTCTGCCTGAAGACACAGGAATTTAACAGGCAGCGTGTCTGCGATATAGGGCACTATCAGCACGGGTATCATCAGCCACAGCGCAGCGTGACAATTGACCTCCACTATTGCAAGCAGCGGAATTATAAGCAGCGGCAGCTTTTTGCCCTTCCTTGCATAAAGCTCCAGGATGAGAAGCTCCGCAATCCAGCAGATAAACGAGATTACCTGCGGACGGGTGACGAGAAACATACGGAAAAGGAAAAACAGGCCGAATGAGGTAAAATACAAAGCCCACCGTCCCGAGCCGTTAGTGGTAAGCCTGCAAAGGCGGTACATAAGAGCATATATGACAGCTCCGGCAATTAAGGCGACCAGCATCACACCGATTTTACCCAGGGTCTTGTATACGACCCAGAACAGGCCGTCGGCGAGCCATTGCTGCGCTACGTAGGAAAGCCCTTCGTGGATGGTAAATGGCTCGGTATAAGGTATGCCTTTTTCCAAAACAAATCGTCCGTTGTTTAAAATGTGCCATATATCAGGGTCAAGCTGAAACGACACAAGGGTGAACGGTAAAAGGAACATCAGCAGATACAAAAGCCTGCTCAGAAGCCTGTCAGCCAGGTTGGTTTTCTCTTCCGGCTTATTCATATATCTTTCTCCTCAGAACATTTTATAGCGGACCGCAGGAGCATCAGAGCACTGCGACCCGCATAACAACAAAAATCAAAACTCTTTTTCAGCTGAGCAGCCAAAGGCAAAGCAGCACGATAACTGCCGCAATTAAAAGCAACCCTGCGGCAATCACGCCGATGACCCTAAGCGGATGACGTCTGAAGATAAGGGCGGCAAGCCTTAATAATATTTTTGCGCCGTCTGAAAAGGTATGCAGCTTGGACTGGCTTCCCTGAGGCCTGTCCCTGTAAAGGATGGGAACGCTCATTACCCTTTTGTGGTTTTCCACCGCATAGACCGTCATTTCCGTTTCAATCTGAAAGCCGCCGGACAGGACCGCCGGCAGATTCTCGGCAAATTCACGTGTAAACGCACGGTATCCGGTCATGGCATCGGTGACCTTGGTGCGGTAAAAGAAGCCGATAAGGCCGCACACCAATTTGTTTCCGAAATTGTGGAACGGCCTCTTGTTTTCAGACGTGTAGGTGGAAGACAGCCTGTCTCCCACCACTAAATCCGCCTCGCCTGAGAGGATAGGCTGCACAAGCTGCATAGCCGCCTCTGCCGGGTAGGTGTCGTCTCCGTCGACCATAAGATAACAGTCCGCTTTGATTTCCCGCAGCATTGTTTTAACCACATGCCCCTTGCCCTGCTTCGTCTCTCTGCCTATGCGGGCACCGGCTGCAAGTGCTATCGAGGCTGTGTCATCAGTGGAGTTGTTGTCATATACATATATTTCGGCATCGGGAAGCGCAGTGCGGAAATCACGCACGACCTTTTCGATTGTCATTGCTTCATTATAGCAGGGGATAAGAACAGCAACTGCCGCTTGGGGGTTGTGTTTCTCCATTTTTTCTTTACTCCAGTGCTTATTTTAGACCGATTATAGCCCGTCAGTCTGACTTTACGGCAGCAGACCTCTGATGACCTCGGAGATTTCCTTTACATCCATCAGCTTCGGCACGGGATACAAGGTGTTCGCCTCTTTTAAGGCTCTGCGGGCTATGGTGTCGATGTCCTCTGCCTTAAGAACATCTATCTTGTCGGGAATGCCCATCTTTCTGTTCATTTCCTTAATGGCCTCTATGAAGTTCTTGGCCTTTTCTTCTTCGCTTGTTGCAGCTCCGGCGGCACCTGTCAGGTCAGCCAGCTTCGCAAGGCTCTTGTATGCGCTCTTGCCGTAGGCCTCCAGCACATGGGGCATTACTATGGCGTTCGCAAGACCGTGGGGCACATTGTAAAGGCCGCCGAGGTTATGTGCAATGGCGTGGACATAGCCCACATAAGCCCTTGTGAAAGCAAGGCCGGCAAAGTATGAGGCTACAAGCATATTCTCCCTTGCCTCGATGTTCTGGCCGTTCTGATATGCTTCAAACAGGTTCTCAAAGACCAGCTTAGCTGCCTTTTCAGCCGCAGCCCTTGTGTCCTTTGTATTGCTCTTTCCGATA
>JAAYOZ010000180.1 GCA_012520115.1 Clostridiales bacterium
AATGGAAGCCTCTCATTATGCAGGAAATGATTAAAACAAGCTGCGGAAGGGATATAAGGGTTAATGTGGTTGATGGCAAGGTAGAGGCCGCAATGCACAGACACAGTACAAACGGTGATTTCAGGTCGAACCTGACTCTCGGCGGCACTGCCGAGAATTACACGCTGTCAAAAGAGCAGGAGGATGTCGCCTTAGCCGCAGTTAAGGCTCTGTCCCTTGACTTTGCGGGGGTTGATATGCTCTTCGGAGAGAACGACGAGCCAATTATCTGCGAGGTTAACTCGAACGCTCACTTTAAGACGACGCTTAAATATACGGGTGTTAATATTGCCGAGAAGATAATAGAAATGATAGTAAGAAGGATTTGGCCATGACTAAGGGATTGCTTATTTACGACCGTCAAGGAGCAGAGCGGAATAAGGTTTTTATTGATATGCTCAAAGACCGCTTCACGCGCAAGGGAATTGAGCTTTGCCTTTTTATTCTTGAGGAAATACATTACGGCATCAGCTTCGACAAGCCCTTTGTAATGCTGCCCGACGGCGATATAAATGAATACTGCTTTGCTGTTTGCAGGTGTATTAATCCCCTGCTTTCACGTCACCTTGAAATTATGGGGCTGACTGTCTTTAACAATTCCGAGGTCTCAAGAATATGCAACAGTAAAAGCCTCACATACAGCAGGGCAAACGAACTCGGCATACCTGTCCCCTTCACCGTTTTCGGCAAATACGGCACTCTGAAAGAATTCCCCGATTGCGACTTCCCTCTTATCGTCAAATCAGATTCGGGTCACGGCGGCACAGAGGTTTTCTGGGCGAATAATAGTGCCGAACTTAATACCGCAATTAACAAAATTCAAGCGGATTATGTTATTCAAAAGCCCGTTTCGGAACTCGGAAAGGACTTGAGAATTTACGTTGTGGGCAGTCAAATTGTCGGTGCTGTTTTGCGTACATCTCAGAGTGATTTCAGGAGCAACTTTTCGCTCGGCGGCGATGCCACACTTTACACGCCTCAAGAGGGCGAGCTTGAAATAGCCAATAAACTGATAAATGCCTTCGATTTCGGCATGGTGGGCATTGATATAATCTATGATAACGGTAAACCGCTTCTGAATGAAATTGAGGATGTTGTAGGCTCGAGGATGCTGTACGCTACTTCCGACATTGATATTGCGAATTTGTATACACAGCACATAATCAGTGAAATAAAGTAAATCAGGAGGATGCTATATGGAACGATATCCAAAGGTTCAAAACGGCATAATAAGCAGGACTGAGGGGAATATCTTCTCTTATCACGGCTGGGGCTCAATCTGCAAGGTGCCCTCCGGCGAGCTGCTCAGTGTTTGCTCCGCATTCAGAATGAAGCATGTCTGCCCCTTCGGCAAAACGGCGCTTTACAGAAGCACAGACAACGGACTTACATGGTCAGCTCCGACAATCATAAACGACACTTTGCTTGACGACAGAGATGCAGGCATTATCTCACTCGGAGGTGACAGGCTGCTTGTAACATGGTTTATACATCCTCCCCGTGTTTACACTGGCAGATATCGCAAGTCCATACTAAATGACTGCAACGAATTGGAGGCTCCCATAGCCGAGGCGCACCTTAATTACTGGGAGGCTAACTATACCGACCCGACCCTCGGCGGCTCATTTATAAGGATTTCCGAGGATTTGGGCAGGACATGGGACGAAACAATCAGAATCCCCATTTCCGCTCCACACGGCCCGACTATGAGGAAGGACGGCAGCCTGATTTACTTCGGCAAGGAGCTTTATTCCTTCGGCGTTGAAAGGCAGGATGCACTCGCTGTTTATACCTCCGACAACGAGGGCAGGAAATGGAAACGCCTGTCATACATTGAAAACCCGGAAGGCTTTAAAGGTAATAACGTGCATGAGCCTCATATCATTGAGCTTAATGACGGCAGCCTATTCGGCGCAATCAGGGTCGAGGGCGATGTGGTACCCTATCACTTCACGGTCTACACCTGCAAATCCACCGACGGCGGCAGGACATGGTCGCCGCTGAAGCCCACAGGCATTGAGGGTTCGCCGCCCCACCTGTATCAGCACTCCTCCGGCGCACTGCTGTTGAGCGTAGGACATAGAAGCAAACCCTACGGTCAGAAGGTCTATATCAGTTACGATAACGGCGTGAGTTTTGAGGATGTATATATCATCAGAAACGACGCACCGGATGATGATTTAGGCTACCCTGCCACGATTGAGCTTGACGACGGCTCACTGATTACAGTTTACTATCAGCGTTACGGCAATGATATAAAGACTTCCTTCCTCTATTCAAAATGGCGTCTGGATGATTAGAAATGATAAAAGGAGCAGATTTTCGTCTGCTCCTTTTAATTTATTTTTTACTTGCCTTCTCTTTTCTCTTTAAGCCTTGCTTTTACTGAAATCGGCAGGCCGAAGAGGTTTATAAAGCCCTCCGAATCCTTCTGGTTATATACGTTGTCCTCATCGAAGGTTGCGACCTCTGCGTCATAAAGGGAATTGGGTGAGGTTGTGCCTGCGTTGATGATATTGCCCTTGTAGAGCTTCAGCTTGACTTCGCCTGTGACGGTTTCCTGTGTCTTATCAACAAAGGCATCAAGAGCCTCTCTTAAAGGAGTGAACCACTGGCCGTAGTAAACAAGCTCCGCATACCTAGACGCTATCAGCTCCTTATAGTGGGCCTTATCCCTGTCAAGGCAAAGGGTCTCAAGCACCTTGTGTGCACGGTAAAGAATTGTGCCGCCGGGGGTCTCATAAACGCCTCTTGACTTCATACCGACAAGACGGTTCTCCACAAGGTCTACAAGGCCTATGCCGTTTCTGCCGCCGATTTCATTGCACTTTTCGAGCAATTCAACTGCGGGCAGCTTTTCACCGTTAAGACTTACGGGAACGCCCTTTTCAAAGCCGATTGTGATGTATTCGGGCTTATCGGGTGCCATTTCGGGAGAAGCGGACATCTCAAGGAAGCCGGGCTTATTATACTGCGGCTCATTTGCCGGGTCTTCAAGGTCTAAGCCCTCATGGGACAGGTGCCAGATATTCTTATCCTTTGAATAGTTGGTCTCCCTGTTTATCTTCAAAGGAACATTATGCTTTTCGGCATAGTCGATTTCATCCTCACGGGATTTAAGCTCCCATATCCTCCAGGGGGCGATTATGGTCATTTCCGGCGCAAAGGCCTTGATTGTAAGCTCAAAGCGAACCTGGTCGTTGCCCTTGCCGGTGCAGCCGTGGCAAATGGCGTCTGCGCCCTCTTTTTTTGCTATCTCAACTATTCTCTTTGCGATTATGGGTCTTGCAAAGGAGGTACCTAAAAGATATTCGCCCTCATAGACTGCGCCCGCTTTAAGAGTGGGGAAAATATAGTCCTCGACGAATTCCTTTTTCAAATCCTCTATGTAAAGCTTTGAAGCACCTGTTTTTATTGCCTTTTCCTCAAGTCCGTCAAGCTCCGTACCCTGACCCACATCGCCGGAAACGGCTATGACCTCGCAGTTGTTATAATTCTCTTTAAGCCACGGAATTATAATTGAGGTATCAAGACCGCCGGAATAGGCAAGAACAACTTTTTTAATCTCTTTTTTACTCATATTATCGCCCTCTACATTTAAATTTAAGGACTGTATAAAGGCTTATACAGCCCTTTATTCATTACGCTTTAAAAAACTCAAAGCACGCTCTGTAAGTCGCATAGACATCAAGCTTTGATACTACTTCAAAGGGTGCGTGCATCGAAAGAACGGGTACGCCCACATCGACAACATCGATGTCAAGGTCAGCCACATACTGAGCAACCGTTCCGCCGCCGCCCTCGTCAACCTTGCCGAGTTCGCCCGTCTGCCACGGGATGCCTGCCTTATTGAGGATGGATGTTACCCTGCCCATAAACTCTGCGGATGCGTCTGAAGTACCGCCCTTTCCACGAGCGCCAGTATATTTTGTGACTGTGACTCCTCGGTTAAGGAAGGCTGCGTTATTTCGCTCCAGAACCTCAGGATACGTCGGGTCAAAGCCCGCATTTACGTCTGCGGAGAGGCACTCGGACTTGGAAAGAACTCTGTAGCCGGGAACGCCCTCTGCGGCAGCAAGGTCATAGATAAAGTTCTTGAGATATGCGGACCTCAGTCCTGTATTGCCTGCGCTGCCTGTCTCCTCTTTATCCGCAAGAACGGTCATAACCGTGTGCTCCGGCTCATCAATATTAAGAGCTGCCATAAGTGCAGGATATGCACAGACTCTGTCATCATGGCCGTATGCACCTATCAGGCTGCGATCAAAGCCGATATCGGTCGGATTGAAGGCGGGGACTATTTCAAGCTCCGCACTTCTGAAATCTACTTCTTTAATGCCGTATTTCTCGTTGAGAATCTTCATAATATTAAGCTTTACGGCGTCTCCGCCTTCGGCGTCCTTTAACGGGAGGCTTCCTATGACGATGTTCAAATCCTCGCCCTTTATAGCATCGCCGAGCTTTTTCTCATACTGGGAATATGCAAGGTGAGGCAGAAGGTCAGTTATTACGAATTTCGGGTCGTCCTCAGCTTCGCCGACATTTATTTCCACCTTTTCACCGTCAGACTTGACTACAACGCCGTGCAGAGAAAGCGGAATTGCCGTCCACTGATATTTCTTGATACCGCCGTAATAGTGGGTCTTGAAAAGGGCAATCTCGGAATCCTCATAAAGCGGGTTCGGCTTTAAGTCGATTCGGGGAGAATCTATGTGTGCGGCGCTGATACGAACGCCCTCGCTTAGGCTCTTTTTGCCGATGACTGCAAGAATGACGGCCTTGCCACGGTTATTATAGATAACCTTATCCCCTGCCTTGTACTTTTTGTCCGGAACAAAGGGAACAAAGCCTTTTGCGGCAGCCATTATTTCAATTTCCTTCACGGCTTCACGTTCGGTTTTGGCCGTTTTCATGAACGCCATATATCCCTTGCAAAAATCAAATGCCTTGTTTATTTCTTCATCGCCAACTACCTTTGCCATATGCTTGTTTGTTACGAAAAGCTCTTCTCGCAGCTTATCAGCGGCGGATTTTTCCTTTGACATTTTTTGCCTCCTTACTTAAAAATCGTAAATTTCCTTATATTTTTGGTATGCCGACATAACTTTATTCACATAGTGACTGGTCTGCTGAATAGGTATGACGGGAATTGTTTTGCCGTCGGGAGAGATCTCCCTGTCCTTCAGCCATGAGTTTACCTTGGTTCGGCCTGCGTGGTATGCGGCAAGGGCTGTTTCGGTTTCGCCGAATTCCTTTAACAGCATACTTAGGAAGAACGCCCCGTATTTTATGGAGGTTTCCGGGTCAAAGAGCATTTCAAGCTCTAACTTTTCGCCGGTTTTGGTCTGCAGCCAGGAAAAGGTGTCGGGCGTTATCTGGGTCAGCCCCCTTGCGCCTGCGGAGGAAACGGCGTTTGCGTTAAAGCTGCTTTCGGTTCTGATCACTGCGTATAATAGAGCTTTGTCAACGCCGTATTCGGCTGCATATTTTTCCACAAATTCTGTATGTTTAAGCTGATATTGCTGCATCTGACGCTTATTATACCACCAAGGATAAAGGATTGCAATAACTATTGATAGAATAGCAATGCATAAAAATACACAAACTATTAGTTGCTTTTTGCTTATTTTAAATGCAGGTTTACTCATAGGTTCTCCTTAAAAGCTCATATTCCGAGATATTCGAAAAGCGGCTGAAGCTCCTCATTAATATCAAAGGGCGGATAGTTTTTTATTACAAAGTCTGCCCTTTCAGCATAATAGCTTTCTTCCTTCTGAGCGTTGATTTTTAAGTTTATCGCCTTCTCGTCGAGCTTATCTCTGAGGGCAACTCTCTTGATTCGCTCCTCCTTCGGCGCAATAACCGCTACCGAGGCATTGCAAAGCATATTCGCACCGCTTTCAAATAGCAAGGTGGCTTCGATTATAGCGGACTTGCCCTCATTCAGTGCCTTTGTGGCTCGGCTTAAAGCAATCTTAATGATAGCCGGATGCGTAATCGAATTGAGTTTTTTTTGATTTTCTTCCGTTGATAATGCAATCTCAGCCAAGGCCGCCCTGTTAAGGCTGCCGTCCGTGTTCAAGATAGTATTGCCAAATTCCTTTACCAAAACTGAAAGTGTAGGAGAATTCGGCTCAACAATCTCTCTGCTTATTTTATCACAGTCAATTATTACGCAGCCTTTTTCGCTCAAAATTCGGGCGACCGTGCTTTTGCCTGCGCCAATCGGCCCTGTAAGACCAATTATCTTTGCCATTATAAAACCGCCTTTTACTTCAAATCAATAACATTAAAGCCTGCCGCCCTGAAAAGACGGTTGCAGACGGCAAGCCCGACGCCCTCCTTTGAGGGACATCTTGCAAAAACTCTTTCAGCGCCCAGTTCGTCAAGCTGTCGCAGAGCGCTGTAAAGCCTTTGAGCCTGCATAAGGCTGTCCTTTTCAGCACCGAAGCTGACGGCTCTGATTGGAAGCAAATCTTCCTCGCCGTCAAAGCAGAGGGCGAAATCCCCTTCCATCTGATGACGTTCGACATATTCGACAAAAGAATTTAAACTTCCCCTTAAAACTATAACCTGTGCTTTGGGCGAATAATGTCGATATTTCATACCAGGTGACGAAACGACAACGCCCTCGCCGACGGGCTTAAGCACGCTTTCGTCAATTTCGACTGCACCGACAACGGCTTTAATAGCATCTGCCGTGACCGCTCCGGGACGGAGAATCCTCGGCACATCGCCCGTAAGGCTTAATACCGTCGACTCAACTCCGTACCTGCATTCGCCGCCGTCGATTATCATTTCTATCCTGCCTGTCATGTCGTCCCTGACATGCTCGGCGCTGGTGGGGCTGGGAAAGCCCGAAATATTCGCTGAGGGGGCCGCTAAGGGCAGTTTTGATGCTCTTATGACATCCAATGCGATTTTACTGTCGGGCATCCTGACGGCGATTGTAGAGAGTCCTGCGCTGACCGACTTTGAGACTCTGCCGTTACTCTTAACAATCATGGTAAAGGGGCCCGGCCAGAATTTTTTGGCCAATTCCTCGGCCTCTTTCGGCACTTCGTCGCTCAGCTTGTAAATATCCTGAAAGTCGGCAATGTGCACTATAAGCGGATTGTCCTGCGGCCTTCCCTTTGCCTCGAAAATTTTTGCCACAGCCTCAGTACTGGTAGCATCAGCAAAAAGACCGTATACGGTTTCCGTAGGGAGGGCTACAACCGAGCCACTCTTTATTATCTCTGCAGCCTTAGCGATTATTTCATTATACTCAGCGTCTGATACTCCTAAGGCGCTGATATACTCTGTATTCAGCATTCGTTTTCCTCTGTTATTCCTGCATCTGCAGTTTTTCCGCCGTGTCGGCAGTAATAAGGGCGTCGATTATCTCGTCGAGGTCGCCGTTGAGCACAGCCTCAAGCCTGTAAACGGTAAGTCCTATTCTGTGGTCGCTGATTCTGCCCTGCGGATAGTTATAGGTTCTGATTCGCTCGCTTCTGTCGCCTGTGCCGACCTGAGTTTTTCTCTGGCCTGCTATTTCCTCGCTCTGCTTTCTGCGCTCGTCCTCCAGGATTCTCGAGCGCAGAATTTTCATGGCCTTTTCCTTATTCTTAAACTGGCTTCTCTCGTCCTGACACTCGACGACCGTGCCTGTGGGCAGGTGCGTGATTCTGATTGCGGATTCGGTCTTATTGACGTGTTGGCCGCCGGCACCGCTGGACCTGAAGGTGTCTATCTGAAGGTCTGCGGGGTTAATATCGATATCGACCTCCTCCGCCTCGGGAAGAACGGCAACGGTAACGGTTGAGGTATGGATTCTTCCCTGAGATTCGGTCTCCGGCACACGCTGGACTCTGTGAACGCCGCTCTCGAACTTAAAGCGTGAATATGCGCCCTCGCCGCTTATCATAAAGCTGATTTCCTTATAGCCGCCCAGCTCAGTTTCATTGGCGTTGAGGATTTCGGTCTTAAAGCCCTTTGTTTCTGCATACATTGAGTACATTCTGAAAAGCACGCCCGCAAAGAGTGCGCTCTCCTCGCCTCCTGCGCCGCCTCTGATTTCGACGATGACGTTCTTGTCGTCATTGGGGTCTTTGGGCAGAAGCAGAATTTTTAATTCCTCGGTGCAGCGGTCAAGTGCCTCCCTTGAATTCTCATACTCCTCCTGAACCATTTCACGAAAATCCTTGTCAAGTCCCTTGCTCTGAAGTAATTCGTTTGCCTCTTCAAAGGTTTTCTTATATTCCTTATACTCCCTGTATTTTTCTACTACGGGTAAAAGCTGCTTTCTTTCCTTCATCAGCTTTGTATACTGCTCCATATCCGAGGCGATGCCGGGACTGCAAAGCTTTTCATCCACCTCTTCAAATCGCTTTTCTACATTTTCAAGCCTGTCAAGCATAAAAAATCTCCTGATTCATAGTATTTTACTGTCACAATATTGAATAAAAACGTCCGGTCAATGAAGAATGAACCCGGTTAAGTCGGAGCTTCGGGCTGCACAGACTTAATAACCTTCTTTGCAGCCTTTTCGGCCTTGGCTCTGGGCAGCATAAACTCTCTGCCGCAGCTTTGGCACTTGAGCTTAAAGTCCATTCCGACTCTGAGCACCGAAAACAGCTTGCCGCCGCAGGGATGCTGTTTTTTAAATTCGAGCGTGTCCCCGACTCTGATGTCCATTTTTCCTCCATTCCTTTGACAATTATATGTAATTTCATTCAGTTATTGTAGCATACTTTTGACTTAATATAAATAGTTATTAACGAATGTATAAAGTTTAAATTCGTTCAGGCTAAATCAAGGGACTAAGCTATCTGTTTGAAGGGACGGTTACAAATATGAGAAAATACCTGCCCGAGGGCAACCTTATACATACTGCGGAAAATAAGGCAGCTATGGAAAGCGAAGAAGCATTAAAAAGAGCAATGTTTTCAGGCACCATTCTTGAAGCAAGGGCTGTGCTGTGCGACAAGGAGCATAATCTGCATGTCAATCTCGGCTGCATGAGAGGAATCATCCCCCGCAAGGAGGCGGCAATGGGCATAGAGGACGGCTCAGTCCGAGACATTGCCATAATCTCGAGAGTCAACAAGCCTGTTATGTTCAAGGTGCTTGAAATTGAGGATAACAGCTTTGGCGGCAAGACGGCGATATTGAGTCGGCGCATTGTACAGGAGGAGTTTAAGAATCTTTACATGCAGGAATGGTCGGTCGGAGATATTATCGACGCAAAGGTCACGCATACAGAGAGCTTCGGCGCATTCTGCGACATAGGTGCGGGAATCAGCGCACTGCTGCCCGTTGACAGCATTTCGGTGTCAAGAATCCCACACCCCAATGTAAGGTTTACGATAAATCAGAATATCAGAGCAATAATAAAGAGCTTTGACAGCGACGGCAGAATTAATCTGTCCCACAAGGAGCTGCTTGGCACATGGCTTGAGAATGCCGAGATGTTCTCCGTCGGTGAGACTGTGCCGGGTATTATAAGGTCAGTTGAGAATTACGGCATTTTTATCGAGCTGACGCCGAATCTTGCGGGGCTTGCCGAGTATTCGGAGGGCGTTAAGGAGGGCGAATGGGCAAGCGTCTTTATCAAAAGCATTATTCCGGAAAAGATGAAGATTAAGCTGATTATCGTAGACAGCTTTGAAGCTGACTATCCCCCGCTGCCAGTCAGGTATTTTTATAACGAGGACAGAATGACTCACTTTCTGTACTCACCGCCCGGCTGCGAAAAGGTTATTGAATCGTTTTTTGAATAACGGCTTACATATTAAACCCCATTTGCAATTAAGCAAATGGGGTTGTTTTTAGTACTCATCATTCAGGTCTATGGCGCCGTACTTTTGCTCATATTCCGCAATTCGCTTCTTTATGAGCTGCTCGATTTCTTTATTCTTTGTTCTGCCCTCGCTGCTGGCGATATAGCCTAACTTTTCCAGCAGGATTCGGTTAATCCTTAAAGTGTATCTTGACAATATATTATCCATTTTGCCAACCTCCTACAAGAAGTATTGACATTAATATGCTTCCATATTACATATCGCAAAAGGTAATAATTTCAAGAAATGCTTTTTATTCAGCTTCAGTGTCGTATTCCGAATCGGCTTCAGAGTTTTCGTTTGTCGGCGCTTCTTCGGTTTCATCTTCCGAGATATCCGAACCTTCCTCAGAGCTTTGCGTTTGAGTTTCAAAATAAAACTCATCCTCGAAATGCAAGGCTGTGGTCGGCTCGGGCTCCTTGGATGAGAGCATCTTGGCGGTAGAAACAAGGACATAAGAAAGGCAGAAAACAGGTATTGCCCCTATGGACAAAAGCCACTTTGCCTTAGTACTCATGGGCTCTTTTTTAGAAAACTCGTTATCCCTGAAGCCCTCTTCATTGACTGAAGGGGGAAAGAATCTTGAAAACCGATAAAAGCCCTTTGTGTGTGAAGCTTTTGGGGCTTTAATTTCGTTTATTATTCTCTCTGCTTCTTTGCTTTTTTCCTTCTTCATCTTTGTCTCCGCTGTTTTCAGATAGTTGCAAAAACACAAGTGCGGGCAAAACGACTAACGCTTACCCGCATTGCATAACCTAAAAGCTGCGTCCGCCTCCGCCGTGTGAACGGCCTGCAGAGGACACATGAGTGCTTGAAGAGCCGAAATGCGTACCCCCCTTGCTCGGCGGAGGAGATGTGCGGATAACCGTATGCGTGACGGTCTTGCCGACAATCATATCCGACTTTCTTGTAAGTCTCAGATTAGTTCTGTGCATGTTCGGGGATGCACCTATTATGCCGTTATCCTTATACCGACTTCTGATAATAATAAGAGCAAGAAAAAAAACAATAACAGAGCCGACAGAAGCAACAAGCAAGCGTTGCGTAGTAGCGCTTAGCTGTGTGCCCGGGCTGTAATAATCGTTGCCGCCGTTGAAAATCGGATCGTTGTACTCGCCGCCTATATAGGGAGGAGTCTTCGTATTGTCTTCGCCTGTTGCGACATAGTAGTTATAATTCGATACCGCCATGTCGACAAAATAGCCTGCTGCATTGAAATATTTGCCGTCTGCCGCATAGACGATTGCGCCGTCAAGAATATCGTCAATGTCTGCATCATTGACAGCCGCAATCATCTTTCCCGTGGTTGATATCCACATCATCCTGGCGCCCATGTCAATCAAAAACAGAGCGCTGTCCTCCGGGAAGCCCTTGTTGTCTATAAGGTCGTCAAGGTAGTCGTCGGCATACTCCATAGCGGTTTTGGCGCCGGTGTCGTTAGTCGTCAGAAAATACAGACCTATTTCGTAATCGTCATAGGCTTTTTTCATTTTTTCATTTAGCTTCTGAACTTCCGACTGAGATAAAAGCTTTGCGCCGTCTTTGACATAAGAGCCTGTATATGCGGCATTTGCAGTTAGAAGACCGCCAAACATAACTAAAGTAATAACCAAAACACAGGCTGTTCCGAAAACAAGACGTTTTACAGCCGAGAGGTTTATCTTTTTCATATCAGAAAACCTCCCATTATGAATAATACAATAAATGTCGCCGCAGCCATTCCGAATGTCGTAAGCAATAACTTAGGCACATGTATGGGCAGTTCGCCGTAAACCTTACCTGTCTGACCGTTTAAGGCGTAGCGGTAAAGCTTTCCCTTATACTTGCATGTCAATACCCAAAGCGGGAACAGGAAATACTCCCACTGGTCCTTGTATTCGTTTATCGTAAGGTCCATTGAGGAGATTGAACCGTGGCCCGCCATAGTTGACCTGAACTCGGCTTCGGAAATATTCCTTACCTGATTCATGATGTCATTCTTAAGTTCGTCCTTCTTAAACTGCCTTTTCTCAGCCTGAAAGCCCGATAAATAAGCCATTGAGAAATCGACGGACTGGGACTCGTCAAAGGGACAGACATATTTTAAGAGGTTTCTGTCGCCGTCCTTATAGGCGGAAACGGCAATTCCGTCAATATCAAGGAAACCGCTGCGGTCATGCTGATAAACGGTGGTCTCGGTGTACTGATACTTTCCTGAGACCCATGTCCTTACTGACTTTGATTTTCCGCTGGCAGAGCCGTTTACCTTTGCGTCGACTATGAAATACGGATAATAAACACCCGTTATTTCCGAAAAGGTTCCGGGGGCTAAGAACTCCTTGGGCAGAAACTTTTTCTTGCCGCAGAATTCCCTGAAACGCCTCTCGGCCTCTTCCTTGGGAAAGGTGAAGGGTATGAGCCTGTCGGGTCTGAATTCACGGCTCAGCTTGCCTGAAAGAATTACGGGGTTGTGGCAGTAATAGCAGGTTGTGGCCGCAGTGCTTTCGGCTGTGATTATCTCGGCGCCGCAGCTCGGGCAGGAATATGTAGCCGCCTCTTTTTCAAACTGCTCATCCTCGGCTTCATCGTGACTTATGTCTTTAAATTCGCTTTCTACAACATCGGAAAATACTTCTACATGCTCTGTTTTTTCCGCATCTTTTGCGTTTTTATTTGCGTCTTCTGCCTCCTGCCTGAAAAAGTCCGAACCGCAGAAGTCGCAATGAAAATTGTTCTTCTCCGGTCTGAAAACAAGCGGGCCGTCGCAGTTAGGGCATTTATATGAGACTACTGCCATAATATCCCCCTATTAGGTAATAGAAAATTATTCTTTATTATTCGGCTTGCCGCAGTTGGGGCAGAAGCGAACCTCAGCCGAAGCATCCTTTATTTCATAGCCGCACTCTGCGCACTTGAAGTCTTTGGAGGGCTTTGCCTTGCCGCAATTAGTGCAGAAGTTGCCCTCGTTGGAGGTGCCGCAGGAGCAGACCCAGCCGTTAGCTGCGGGGCGCTGCTTGCCGCAGTTTGTGCAGAACTTGCCCTCGTTCTGAATATTGCAGGACGGGCAGGTCCAGAGATTAGCATTGTTAGCCTTTTCGTTCATTTTCTCCATCTGAGCCTGATTGGAGCGTGAAGCCTCTGCCATAAAGCCGCCTGTGGCGTTCATACCGAGTCCTACGCCCATAAAGCCTGCCATGGAGCCTGCTGCATTTGAGCCGGCTGCCTCGATGCCCCTTGCGACGGAGCCCTGAACATAGCCCTCTCTTATGGACGGGTCGGACATCATTGCGCCCTGATTCCTCATATTGATTAATCTCTGTGATTCCTCGTCGTAGCTGATGGAAGCTATACCGACGGACTTAACCTCAAAGCCCCTTGTTTCCTTCCAGTCATCATCAAGCACTTCGCTCATGTACTTGCTGATTTCCATGCTCTTGGAGGTTACGAACGAGATTTTCTGTCCCTCAGCAGACATTCTGTTGATAGCTGCCTGGAAAGCGGACAGGAACTCAGCGAGATACTGGTCGTTAATCTCCTGAATATCCACTCTGTCCTTATTCTTCGGGATAGCTTCAAAGTAGAACTTCAACGGGTCTGTAATTTTGATGGAATATGTGCCGTGAGCTCTGAGGAAAAGCTCTGAGTTATAGAAGGAGTCAAAGTAGTTAATCGGATTCTTGGTGCCGAACTTTATACCCTTTATCTCCTGAAGATTGATGAAAACAACCGTCTGTGCGGAAGGCTGTGTGCCGCCGTACTTAACTCTTCTGAAGGTCTCCTTAATGCT
>JAAYOZ010000181.1 GCA_012520115.1 Clostridiales bacterium
CCGCCGTACTCTGTCAGCACCATATTCGCCATGCCTATTATGTCCTTCGCCTTCTGCCTGTAAAAGCCGCAGGAGTGTACAAGCTCCTCAACCTCCGATTGCTCGGCCTTTGCAAAGGCCTCTATTGTCGGGTACTTTTTAAACAGTGCGGGGGTTATCATATTGACCCTCGCATCGGTGCATTGGGCGGAAAGGCGTGTCGCTACAAGCAGCTGGAATGGCTCCTCTGCCACAAGCGAGCAGACTGCGTCAGGGTATAACTCTTTTAATGCCGCCGCAGCAAGCCTTGCCCGCTCCCTGTCCTTAAAGCCGTCCTTAGCCTTTTTGGGCTGCCTGCTTGTCCCGACTTTGCGGGCGGGGGCTACTTTTGCTGTGCTATTTATCTTTTCGGGCTTCTTTGCCTTCGTTTCCTTTTTCATATGTACCTCTGTAAGACAATTTCTATAAATATTATACCACACAGCCTGTTGCTTGGCTATAAAACAATACCGGAAATGCTTTCAATTATAATATAATGTCAAAAAAACCGCTTTTTAAAGTCCCCTGTCAAGCTGCATTCGAATAACATAATGAATAAGAGACACACGAATGCTGTCGGCAAACGTAAGCGGGAGGATATTTATGATTAACTTCAAAGACAGTGTTTTTTTCCTCGGAGGGAACACATCAAAAGGCTTTTATGCTTTTCTTTCGGAGCTGTATAATCCTTTTGACAGGTGGAGGATGTATATAATCAAGGGCGGACCCGGCACAGGCAAGTCGTATTTTATGAAGAAAATCGCCAAGGAGCTGGAAAAGTACGGCGTTGCGGTTGAAAGAATACTATGCGCCTCCGACCCGAACAGCCTTGACGCAATAATGTGCCATGAGATAAAGCTGTCCATAGCAGACGGTACGGCGCCCCATGTCTTAGAGCCTAAATTCCCCGGCGTAGTGGAGCAGATACTTAACTTCGGCGAGTTCTGGGACGAAACACAGCTAAGGGAGCGGGGCATGGACATCAGAAGCGCAACGCTGATGAATTCGGAGGAACACAAAAGCAGCGCAAGATATTTAAAGGCCGCCGCATCGATAGAGCAGGACAACAAAAAGCTGACAGCGGATATAGTTCTGACAGACAAAATACGCCGCTTTGCCCAGAGGCTTGCGGCAAGGGAGTTTGAGCGCAAAAAGGGCGTGCCGACACGGGAGTATATGAGATTCTTAAGCGCCATTACCCCCGAGGGCATCATCTTTAAGGAAGACACCGCAGTTCGGCTCTGCCCCCGCTTAATAGCCATAAACGACCCCCTCAGAGCCGTTTCCCCCCTGCTTTTAAAGCATCTCAGAGACAGCGCAATGCTCCACGGCCTTGACATCATCTCCTGCCCCTGCCCCATGGACCCGGACGGCGGGCTCGAACACCTGCTCATACCCGAAATCGGCGTTGGCTTCATCACAACAAACCAGTACCACACCCTGCAAAACAAGCCCCAGCGCACCATCCACTGCGAGAGATTCATAAACGACGAAAAGCTCAAAACCGTCCACGGCAGACTCGTGCTTAACGCAAAGGTCAAATCCGAGCTTATCGAGGAGGCCATATCGCACCTTAGAAACGCAAAGGAATGTCACGATATTTTAGAGTCCTTCTATATTGATGCTATGGACTTCGGCGAGCTGAAAAAGCTCTCGGAGCGGATACTCGAAAAAATCAAGAAGGAACAGGGCTTAGAGGATTAAAGCCGTTAACAAAGACCCCGTTAATTCGGGGTTTTATTTTGTGATTTTTTCGGCGGGTAACAAATAGTATAATAAAGCAGCTATTCTGTTGCA
>JAAYOZ010000182.1 GCA_012520115.1 Clostridiales bacterium
AGCGATATCGCCTTAGAGTGCAGCCTCGGAACGTTCAGGGTAACGGAAATAAGACGTACCTCAAACGAACACGAGACCGACATGGACACCGTTTGGCTTAAATTCGCCTTTGACAGTAAGGAGGAAAACAAGCGCTTTAATTCCTTTGATTTCGAGCTTGCGGGCAGGTATTCGCCCAGCGCCATGCACTTTGACGCTGATAGCGGCTGCCTTCAGTACCTTGAGGTTTATGTCGGCAAGGAAGAAGATAAAATAGCCCTGAACATTTCACAGCTTTACTATTATCTGATGAACGAATACACCATACCCCTTGACATTAAATAAACATGCGGCAAAGAAAAAACCTCCGGCAAACGCCGGAGGTTTACTGTCTATTCAAGGGGAATCAAGAAGGGGCTTCGGCTCTGGAACAGGGTCTCATTCTTAAAGCCCGCAGCCATGGCTGCCTGCTTCGCCTCCTCAAATCCTGACGCAAGATGCTCCGCATAATGGGCATCTGAGCCGATTGTAATATACTCGCCGCCGAGCTGCTTAAACCTCTTTACGGTCTCAAATTCCGGCGACAGCTTGTTTATGGGCTGCCTTAATCCGCCCGTGTTTATCTCAAGTGCCTTTTCCTTTTCGACAAGCAGCGACAGAATAGTGTCCACCTTGTCCGCATAGTCGTTTATGTCGACGCTTATCCCGGCGCGGGCATAGAAATACCTGAAGGGATAGGTCAGGTGCGCAAGGGTGTCAAAACCGCCCCAATGCGCCATATTGATAAGCTCGTCAAGGTATTCGCTGACCATTGCGTCAATCTCGTCGGGGTTAAAGCTCTCCATATGATAAAAGTCAAGTCTGTCCCTTAAATTGTGCACGGAGCCGATTACGATGTCATACTGAAAGCCCGAAACAATAGATTCAGCCAGCTTAACATCATAGTGGGGCTGGGCAAGCTCAATGCCCTGAAGCACCAGAAGCTGACCCATAAAGGCCGAGCGGGCCTTTGCATTCTCGATATAGGACTGCCTTACGGAGCGGTCGAAATTGTCCTTGTAATATGCGTCAACCTCACAGTGGTCGGTAAAGGCAACAGCCCTCAGACCCTTACTGACGGCGGTCTCGCACATGTACATGGTGGAATGGTGTCCGTCAAAGGAATTGTCGGTGTGGACATGTAGGTCCATAACACTTTTGCAAGCCATAAAATCCCCCGTGTTTTTGCAAGGTAAAAAATGTAGCTTTCCTTCGTAATAATAGCATAAACCCTTCTTTATTGACACTGATTTTGAAATAAAATATAATGTTCTTGAGTTTGAACAGATAAATAAAAAAGAAACGGACATTTCTGTTAATAATGTATAAGAGCGACATTGAAAAACCCCCTGTCAAAGCCCGACATAATACGACAAAAGGAGATAAGGGTATGAAGGTTGTAAAATTCGCCGCTGCGAAGGTAAATCTTTTACTGGACATAACCGCAAGGCTTAAAAACGGCTATCACAGTATTTACACCGTAATGCAGTCGGTAGGGATATTCGACAAAATCACCGTTTCGGAAAGCTTTATAGACGGAATCACAATAAACTGCTCGGACCCGGAAATCCCGACAGGGGAGAAGAACATCGCATACAAAGCGGCAACGGCCTTTTTTCAGGAAACAGGTATAGACAAAAAAGGACTATTCATAGATATTGAGAAGAACATACCCAGCATGGCGGGTATGGCTGGCGGCAGCGCA
>JAAYOZ010000183.1 GCA_012520115.1 Clostridiales bacterium
ATCAGTGTATATATGCACTGAATATATTCATTAAAAGGAGTTTATTACTGATGAAGAAAGTACATAAGTTACTGGCACTGACAATGGTTTTTGTTCTTCTGCTCACTGCATTTGCAGGCTGCAAGAAGGAAGATGCTAAGGAGACAACCGGCGGCACCACAGAGGCTGCAGTTGCTGAATCCCCCGTTCTTAAAAAGGATGTTATCGTAGTCGGCACAAACGCCGAGTTCCCGCCCTTTGAGTATATGCTTGATGACGGCGTTACACCCGACGGCTTCGACATGGCCCTCATTAAGGAAATCGGCAAGAAGCTCGGCAAGCAGGTCAAGATTGAGAATATGGATTTCGACTCCGTTCTCGCTGCTATCGGCAACAAGGTTGACATCGCTATCGCAGGTCTTACCGTTGACGAGGAAAGACTGCTTCAGGTCGACTTCTCCGACACATATTTCACAGCCGTTCAGAGCATCATAGTAAGAGAAAACGATGACAGAATCAAGTCAGCCGATGACCTGAAGGGCAAGAAGATCGGCGTTCAGCTCGGTACAACAGGCGACTACATCGCAACAGATGATATCGAAGGCGCAACAGTCGAAAGATACAAGAAGGCTATCACAGCCGTTCTGGACCTTGTGAACAACAGAGTAGACGCAGTTTTAATCGACAGCGCAACTGCTGAGGCTCTTTCAAAGGCCAACAAGGGCACAAAGGTTATCAAGGGTGACTTTGACCCCGAGTATTATGCAATAGCAATTCCGAAGGGCGACAAGGCTCTTCAGGATGCCATCAACACAGCTCTTGCTGAGGTTAAGGCCGACGGAACCTTTGACAAGCTCCTTAAGCAGTATGTTGAATCCGGCGAATAATCAGCTTAATTAATAGCACCGGGGCGCATTCAAAAAACCGAGTGCGCCCCCTTTTGATTTGGAGAGTACTATGAACCCTTTATTAAACACAATCGCACTGGCAATGCCAAGCTGGATGGAATCCATAAAAAGCGACTTTTACAGTACCTTTATAGCTAATGCAAGATAT
The DNA here is from genome assembly GCA_012520115.1 of Clostridiales bacterium. Classification (GTDB taxonomy): domain Bacteria; phylum Bacillota; class Clostridia; order Oscillospirales; family Acutalibacteraceae; genus DTU053. The sequence goes on from JAAYOZ010000183.1 coordinate 1,036, forward strand.
CGTCTTTTTGCAAACGGCTTATGGATGACCTTACGGCTTACGTTTTTTGCTGCGATTTTCGGCATTTTACTCGGTATTATTTTCGCTCTGATGCGGCTTTCCCGCACCAAGAACGGAAAGAAAACCGTTTTTTCGGTTTTTGCCGGAATCTATATAGATGTTATTCGAGGTACGCCCGCCGTACTTCAGCTTCTCATACTGTATTTTGCAGTATTGCCCGCAACCGCCAGCAAGGAGTTGGCGGCTGTTATTGCTTTTTCCATCAACAGCGGCGCCTATGTTGCCGAGATAGTCAGAGCGGGCATTCAGGCCGTCGACTACGGCCAGACCGAGGCAGGCCGTTCTCTGGGTCTTTCCCAAAGGGCGACAATGCAATATATAATAATCCCGCAGGCAATGAAAAATATCCTGCCGGCACTTGTAAACGAGTTTATCGTGCTTTTAAAGGAAACAGCCGTCGCAGGCTATATCGGCGTTATGGACCTTACAAAGGTCAGTGACTTTATTGTCAGCCGTACCTTTATAGCCTTTATGCCCCTTATCGGAACGGCGGTAATCTACTTCACAATAGTTAAGATATTGTCCGTATTGCTCGGAAAGCTGGAAAGGAGGCTGAGACAGAGTGATTCGCGTTGAAAAGCTTAGAAAGAATTTCGGTAAGCTTGAGGTACTCAAGGGTATCGATTACGAAATCAATAAAGGCGAAAAAATAGTTGTCGTCGGCCCCTCAGGCTCGGGCAAAAGCACCTTCCTGCGCTGCTTAAACCTTCTCGAAAAGCCCACCTCCGGCAAGGTCTGGTTCGAGGACCGGCTCATAACCGACCCCAAGGTCAACATCGATAAGGTCAGGGCGCATGTGGGCATGGTGTTCCAGCAGTTCAATCTGTTCAACAATCTGAAGGTCATCGACAATATTACCCTTGCTCCCATAAAGCTAAAGCTCCAGACTAAGGACGAAGCACAGGACAACGCAATGCGCCTGTTGGAGCGTGTAGGTCTTTCCGACAAGGCCTTAGCCTATCCCTCACAGCTCTCCGGCGGTCAGAAGCAGAGGATTGCAATTGTCCGTTCCCTTGCAATGAACCCGAAGGTAATGCTCTTTGACGAGCCTACCAGCGCCCTTGACCCGGAAATGGTCGGCGAGGTGCTGTTTGTTATGAAGGAGCTTGCCGAGGACGGCATGACGATGTTCGTGGTAACCCACGAAATGGGATTTGCAAGAGAGGTCGCCACAAGGGTAGTCTTCATGGACGAGGGCGTGATTGTGGAGGAGAAAACTCCAGACGAGTTCTTTAAAAACCCCGAAAGCCCCAGATTACAGGACTTCTTGGCAAGAATATTATAAAATAAAGGTATGAGGCTTAAGTCTCATACCTTTTTTGCTTAAGAAATCTCCGATTATCGGGGATTTTTATTTCTTTTTGCCGCTTCTTTCATAAGCAATTATCCACTTAATCGTGTCCCTGACCGTCTCGTCCATTGAGCGGGGCTGATAGCCCAGCTCGTTTTTTGCCTTTTCGTAAGAGAAGTCATAGTTAGATGTCAGCTTTCTTATCGTATACCTTGTGAAAACAGGGGTCTTGTCGAGCTTGTCATAATAGACCTCCATAATAGGAGCCACAGCCTTTGCGACGGCTAAAGGCAGCTTTATCCTCGGCGGCCTTTTGTTCATTGCCCTTGCAAGGGAGGCAATAAAGCCGTCGACGGTGGAGGGAGTGCCCGTCAGCAGGTAGCCTTCGCCGGGTTTACCCTTAATCGCCGCTAAATATGTACCCTTTGCCACATCTCTGACATCCACAAAGTTATATCCGCCGAAGCCAAGAGATATGGGGAACTTGCCGTCCATATACATTCTTATCATTTCGCCGACGCTCGAAATCTTGAAATCATAGGGGCCGAAGCATGCGCCCGGATAAACCACATTTATTTGCAGTCCGTTTCTGCCCTGAGAGTCAAAGACGAAGTTTGTTGCCTCCGCCTTGGTCTTTGCATACTCGCCCTCCAGCTTATCGGGGTAGAACCTGTTAAGCTCGGTCATTTTTTCCCCGATGGGCAAGGGGACATATACATCCACAGAGGACATGTATACGAGCTTCTTCACGCCGCATTTAATGCAGGCCTCGACCACGTTTTTTGTGCCCTCCACATTGATTTTGCGTATCATTTCCTCATTGCCGGGCTTAATATCAATAAGCCCCGCAAGGTGATACACGATATCAGCACCCTCAAAGGCAGTAACGAGCGAATCAAAGTCGGTAATATCGCCGAAAACCTTCTCGCAAGGTAAGTCCCTGAAAATATCAAGGTCCTTTCTTATAAGAATCCTTGTGTTTACATTGTTAGCTGCAAGCTCTTTTAAAAGGGCATAGCCCACATGGCCGCTTGCACCGGTCATAACAGATAAAGAAGACATGGCAGCAATCCTTTCTAAAAATCAATGTATTTTATAAGCCTTTCGGCAAAATCCTCTGTTAAGGCAAGGTCGATTATATCAGCAGAATTTTTTATTCTTGCCGCTATATCCTTTTTCTCATCATCGACAGCATATAAAACTGTGCCGTTCAGAGCGGAATTGCCTAAGCCCTTTGCCCGCCCTTTAAGCTCTGCGGGGATAAGCCCTATAAATGCAGCGTCATCCGTGTTTATATATGTGCCGAAGCCGCCCGAAAGATAAAGCTTGGAAATGTCCGAATAGCCGATTCCCGCTCTGCCAATCAGCTCCTCAACCGCCCCTCTTACGGCGGCCTTTGCAAGCTGAAGCTCCCTAACATCCTTAGGGTATAGCGCCACATCCTCGCTGATTTCAAAGCAGTCGGAGAACATACGGCCTGATTTGTCGATTATCCTGTTTCTTAAAAGCTCCGCCACAAGACTTATAAGCCCCGAGCCGCAGATGCCACGGATTTCGGCGTTGTCTATGGTTTCGGCATTGATATTGCCGTTAATCAGCCTGAAGGCCTTTATTGCTCCTGCCGTGGAGGGCATGCCGTGCCTTATATTCGCCCCCTCAAAGGCAGGTCCCGCCGCCGCAGTCGCAACATAGCAGCGCTTATTATTAAACAGCGCAATCTCCGCATTTGTGCCTAAATCAATCAGCAGCTTATAATCCCCGCTGTCCTCATAGACGCTAAGTATTCCCGCCGTAATGTCCGCTCCCGCAAATGAGGCAAGGCAGGGCAGGGAGGTTACTTTACTGAATCTGTTCAGCCCTATTTCTGAAGCGTCAATGCTCTGATAATCAAGAAAAAGAGGCTTATACGGAAATTCACCCATAGAAACGGGACTTTTACCGAAAAGGAAGTGCAGCATCGCCGTATTTCCGCAGATGAATAAGTCCAAAGGCTGTGAAATCCCCAATTCCTCAAACAGCCTTTCGCTCATTCTGTTAATCTGCGAAATAATCAGCGCATGCTGCTTGCCGGGGAAGTGCCTTTCCGACCGTATTCTTGATATCACATCGGCCCCGTAGGAGGCCTGAGCGTTGTTTTCGGTTATGCTGCCCGCAACAGTCCCGTCCCGATTAAACACTGCCAGGACAAGGGTAGTGGTGCCTATATCGATTGCCGCCGAAAGAAGTGAATCTGCATCCCTTTCCGCACTGTTTAAGCCCTTATCAGACGTATGAATACTAAGGTAATCGGGCAGTGTGACCGTAATCCCGTCATCTGCCTTGTGAACACAGGCAAGGCGTATGCCCCGTTCAAGCTCTGCACTTGACAGCAGCCGTCTGTCCGCTTCAGTCGGAGCAGGTGCGGGGGAAATCATAACCTTGCACTTGCCGCAGCTTACAGTCCCGCCGCAGAACGAATTAATATTAAACCCTCTCTCACGAAGGATTGTCAGCAGAGATTGCCCCTTGTCGGCCTTAACATCATAAGACCTTCCGCTATACATGACACGAAAAGAAGCAAGGCTCATAACTATCCTCCTTCCCAGAGGTTTGTCCCATTGTCAACTGCTGTCATTTTAGCACATTGGTAAAAAGAGCGCAATAATGACTTGCTTTAGTAATTGCATTGCGGCACAATAGGTGCTATTATTTTCTAAACGGATTATTGCATATTGAAGGAAGGTTAAAATATGAATAACAGCCCCATATTGCTCCATCAGGAATTACTCAGCAAAAACCCCCCGTCCCTTTCATACAATAAGGACAGGGATTTACTGGAGTGGCGTGAACAGGTCAGAAAGGCCTTTAACGATGTCATAAGAAAGCCCGAAAAGACCCTCACATCCCCCGCCATAATCGAGTATGAAAAGGAGCATGAGGATTATTATGAAATCCGCTTTCAGTTTGAAAGCGAGCCGTCATACTTCGTGCCGGGACACTATCTTTACCCTAAGAATTTAAAAGAAAAGGTACCCGTAATCATCTGCCTTCAGGGTCATTCACCGGGTATGCACATCTCCCTCGGACGCTTTAAGAGTGAAGAGGAATACCGTGACAATTTAGGCGATAGGAATTTTGCCCCTCAGGCTGTCGAAAGGGGCTTTGCGGCGCTTATAATCGAGCAGCGCAACTTCGGCGAGTGCAGCGGCGGAGAGGCCAACAGAAGGGGCGGCTGCCATATAGCCTCAATGCAGGCTCTGCTTCTCGGCAGAACATTAATCGGCGAAAGAGCCTTAGATATATCAAGAGCCATTGACATAGCCGAGAACATGCCCTTTGCGGATACAAGCAGGGTAGGCATCATGGGCAACTCCGGCGGCGGCACGGCTACATACTATGCCTCCTGCACCGACGACAGAATCAAGGCACTCATGCCCTCATGCGCCTTCTGCACCGTAGAGGACTCCATTTTCAGCATTTCGCACTGCCAGTGCAACTTTATGCCCGGCATGTTAAACTACTTTGAAATGGCCGATTTAGCCGTTTTACTTGCCCCCAGACCGCTTGTTGTGGTCTACGGCAAGCAGGACAATATCTTCCCGGAGCACGGCGTTCTGAAGGCCTTTGAAGTCGCAAAGGAGATATATAAGCGATTCGGCGCAGAGGACAAAATCAGGCTTGTAGCAGGTCCGGAGGGACACAGATTCTATGAGCACCCCTCATGGGATGTTTTCAGGGATGTCACAGGCTGGTAAGAAGATAAAAGTAAAAGAGCCGCCCGAAAGCGGCTCTTAATTTATTCTATTTTTTCTTTGTGGGCTTCTCAGGTAAAGCCGTTGTAGACTCCTGAACCCTTGTTGTGGGTACCTGAGTGGTCGTCTCCTTAGCCTTTGTGGTCTCGGGAGCCTTTGTTGTCGTCTCCTTAGCCTTTGTGGTCTCGGGAGCTTTTGTTGTCTTCTCCTTAGCCTTTGTGGTCTCAGGTGCCTGCGTTACCGTTTCGGGAGCCGTAGTTTTAGCCTCTGTTGTAATCTCGGGAGCCTTGCTCTGCTTGCCGGAGTGGTCAATGATGTAGTTTTCCTTGTAAATCAGCTCGCTGACGGTTACAAGCTCATAGCCCTTTTCCTTAAGCTCCTTGATGATTGACGGCAGAGCCTTCGCCGTGCAGAGAGTGTCCGTGTGGAACAGTACAATAGAGCCGTTCTGAACCTTCGGTATGACCCTCTTTTTTATGTCCTCCACAGACAGATCCTTATAGTCAAGGCTGTCAACGTCCCACTGAATAGTGAACATCGAAAGGGACTTCGCACCCCTTACAACATCGTTGTTGTAATCACCGTAGGGCGCTCTGAATAAATCCGGCTCCTTGCCCGTCAGCTTTTTGAGCTTTTCATTGCACTTATTGATGTCCGACTTAATTTCATCGGCTTGCATGTTTGTCATGTATTCGTGCTTGTCGGAATGATTGGCAATCTCATGCCCCGCATTGTAAAGCTTTCTTACGCTGTCGGGATATTTGTCCGCAAAGTCGCCCA
>JAAYOZ010000028.1 GCA_012520115.1 Clostridiales bacterium
TACATTATATTATTCCACAGACTTACTGCATTTTCAATAGCTTAAACTTAATTTGCGAATATGCCGTATGTCCGGCGAAGGCTGCATGAAAAAAAGACTTGCCGTTTAAAAGGTTTTATTCTTTTTGTTAATATATTCTACAAAACATTGAATAGAATTATATTGCGCCTTGTGCTTAACCTTTTCGAAAGGGTGAATACATTGAAAGGTAAAAAGGGCCCTATGCGGGACAGCGTCAGAAACGGCATAACAGCTGCGGCTATTTTACTTACCTTTGCTTTATGCGTAGCTCTGGGAATATTTATATACACTCGCACTGATATTATTCCGGAAATGCGGGAGTGGTTTGGCAAGCTTTCTGTTTTTATGCGTATAGTCTTAGGCTGCGTTTTGATTGTGTCTGCCGTATTTATTTCAAAAGGAATTAATTATTTAAGATACCTGAGAACAAAGGAATTAGGTGTTTTTACCCTGCTGACATTTGCTTTATACGGCTCGAGCGGGGTGCTTCTGTATAACCATAAAGCTGTTGCCGGCTGGCTGAAAGTAATAAAGGAGCCCGATGACAGAATACTCATACTCGGCTTAGTGCTTTATATTCTGGCGGTAACTTTAGTTATTGTATCAGAGTGCGTTCTTGATTTGGAAAGTAAGGTTGCACGGGTTCTGACACCAATGATACTATGCTCATTAGCCGTGCCCATGTTTGAAATTGAACTTGGTCTTGTGTCGAACATTATATTTCTTGCGGCTATGCTTGTTTCTCAAATTATAATACTGGTTCAAGGAGACAGCAGCAGTGAATACAGCTACTCTACATACAGCGACAGCTATACTAATTATGGCTCCGATTACCGGGATACATCGGTCTCCTACACGCCATCCTATGGCTCTTTGAGCAAGGAGGCAAACGATATATGGGATATGGAAATCGCAAATCAGGTTATCAGGAATATTAACACCCCGGGCTATGAACCTGATGGAGCCGGTGGGCTGACAGACTCTGAAAGCTTTCCTCCCTCTGATTCAATATGGTGACAAACTCCTATACGCCAATACTATGCAAAAAGCCCGCCGGAGTCGGCGGGCTATAATTTAATTCGTTTACTTGGGTTTAGCTTAATGGTTTCATTGTGGGGAACAACAGGACGTCCCTTATTGATGCGCTGTCGGTCAGGAGCATTACAAGCCTGTCAAGACCTACGCCGAGGCCGCCTGTGGGCGGCAGACCGTATTCGAGGGCTGTTATGAAGTCCTCGTCGACCTCTGCGTTTGCTCCCTCCTTGCGCCTTGCCTCCACCTGTCTGACGAACCTCTCCTTCTGGTCAATGGGGTCGTTAAGCTCGGAGAAGGCGTTGCCCATCTCACGGGCGAAGATGAAGAACTCAAAGCGCTCGGTCATATCCGGCTCATCGGGCTTTCTCTTTGCAAGGGGTGAGATGTCGACGGGATAGTCATATATAAAGGTGGGCTGGATAAGATGCTCCTCCACAAACTCCTCGAAGAAGGCTGCAAGGACCTCGCCCTTTGTCATATTCGGCTTTTCAAGCTCAAGACCCTTCGCCTTTGCGGCAGCTCTTGCGTCCTCGTCAGTCTTCCAGTCGTAATAGTCCACGCCGGCATACTTCTTAACGGCTTCGGCCATTGTAAGCCGCTCCCACGGGGACGCCATGTTTATCTCAACGCCCTGATAGGTGATTTTATCTGTGCCGCAGACCTCCTTGGTGATGAATACATACATCTCCTCGGCAATGTTCATCATATCCTTGTAGTCCGCATAGGCCTGATAAAGCTCCACGGTCGTAAACTCCGGGTTGTGCTTAATGCTCATGCCCTCGTTTCTGAATATGCGTCCTACCTCGTAGACCTTTTCAAAGCCGCCGACTATGAGCCTTTTAAGGTAGAGTTCCGTCTCGATTCTGAGGTACATATCGATGTCGAGGGTGTTGTGGTGGGTGATGAAGGGTCTTGCGGCGGCGCCAATCTCTATGGTGTGAAGCACGGGGGTGTCGACCTCAAGGAAGCCCCGGCTGTTAAGGAATTCACGGATTTTTGAAGTTATGAGGCTGCGCTTATAGAAAACGTCCCTGACCTCCGGGTTGACTATAAGGTCAAGATAACGCTGACGGTAGCGGGTGTCGGTGTCTTTAAGTCCGTGGAACTTTTCGGGCAAAGGCAGCAGTGACTTTGTCAAAAGGCGGATGCTCTTGCAGTGGACGGAGATTTCGCCTCGCCTTGTTCTGAATACAAAGCCCTTAACCTCCACGATGTCGCCGATGTCCCAGCGCTTAAACTCGGCGAAGGCCTCCTCGCCGATATCGTCAAGCTTGACATATATCTGCATGCGGCCGGTGCGGTCATGGATGTCGATGAAGTTCGCCTTGCCCATGTCCCTCCATGTCATTATCCTGCCGCAGATTGCTACATCCTGATTCTCAAGCTCTTCAAATCTCTCCACTATTTCTTTAGCGGAGATTGTATGCTCTGCAGTTGTTATCTTAAAGGGGTCATTGCCGCTCTCTTTAAGGGTCTGGAGCTTCTTTAAGCGGATTTCCCTTAACTCGTTAGTATTTTCTAAAGTCTCTTCGACTTCTGTATTCTCATTCCGATTTATATTCTTTTCCTCTGCCATAAGTCACTCTCCTGTGCTGTACTTCCTTTACTTTACAAAACAAAACGGGCGAAAGGCTCGCCCGCTTGAGTTATTTTGAAATTTCAAGAATTTCAAAGCGCAATACGCCTGCGGGAACATCAACTTCAACAACATCCCCGACAGATTTGCCGACAAGAGCCTTGCCTATCGGTGAATCATCGGAAATCTTGCGGTTTATGGGGTCCACCTGAGGCGAGCCCACGATGTGATATACGATTTCCTTGTTCTTATTCTTATCCAGAACCTTAACCTTTGAGCCGACATGGACAGCATCGGTCGAGAGCGAACTCTCGTCAAGCACCTTTGCGTGCTGGAGGGTGTACTCGATTTCGGCTATTCTTGCCTCGAGCTTGCCCTGCTCCGATTTTGCCTCGTCGTACTCGCTGTTTTCGGATAAGTCACCGAAGGATTTTGCCTCTTTTATTTTTTCCGCAATCTCGTTGCGTCCCTTTGCTCTGAGTTCTTTAAGCTCCTGCTTTAATTCTTCTATCCATTCCTGTGTCAAAATAAAGGTTTCGGCCATATCTTTCATCCTCTCAAGGTAGGTTTTATTTTAATATTACAGTATATTTCATATCTGTTTTCGGGTAAACACCCGGTAAATTATCAAACCCCTGAGCAAGACTATTTGCTCACAGGTTTTGCGTTTGAACCTTTTTCCTTGTTTCAAGTAAAAAATTCCGCCCGCACCGAAAAAGGCAGGGACGACTTTGCTTCTATCCTATTATTAGCAACATCTGAAGCTATTGCCAGAAACGACCGTATACATCATTTCATTAGTTTCATATTATAGACAAAAATATCAGCATTGTCAAGCGTGAAATATGTCAATATAGTAAATTCAAGCGTCAGAACAAGTTATATTCATCGTCGACTCGTCCTATGCGTTTTATGCCGAATTTAATACACATAGGTTATCCTGAAAGGAAAAAAGTATTCCTGTAAAAATTCCGAAAGAATCCATGCGGACTCTTTCGGAATTTATTAACAATTTAATTAATAGCCTCTCATCTTCTTCAAATCTCTGTAATTTATGAGCTTGATGCCGATTGACTCGAAGTGCTGCCTTGTCTTGGGGTCTGCAAACAGCTCATACTCCCAGACTCTGCGCTGCCATGCGCTGGTTGTGCCTTTCAGCTCGTCGGATTCGAGCGCCGGATGTATGTAGGTCTCGGTTACGCCCTCCGGGAAGCTCTCATAAAGTGAGTAGATATACTCCCTGTAATTCTCAAAGCTGTCCTTCTGCGGGCCGTCCCACTCGCCGGGAAGCAGGTAGTCGGGAATTGCAACCTTCTTCTCCTTTGCGTATTCTGCGTAGTACTTGAACATATTGAGTACCATCTCTTTGGGGATGCCGATGCCGAGCATTGTGTTGTTGTATTGCTCGTCGGTGAAGGTTGCCGGGAAGCGGAAGGGCATGCCGAACTCGCTTGAAAGGTCAAAGGCAAGGGTCAGAAGCTCCAAGCGGCCTGTTTCGATGCCGTAGATTGAGCCCATGTGGTTGTCAAAGTGCGAGGGGTTAAGACCGAGCTTCATTATTCTTGCTATCTGAGCTCTGGCTTCAGCTTCGACCTCAGCAAGGTCACACTTCTTCTCGAACTCCTTGCTGCTGTGGTACATATAGCCGTCCTCGTCACGCAGGGAGGCTGTGTTTTCGGTATTTACGGGAGCCCAGCGGTATTTGCTCCATTCGCTTGTAAAGGTCAGGTGAACACCGATTGCAAACTGCGGGTTTTCCTTTGCGAAGGCTGCTGCCTCGGGTGCCCATGAGCAGGGGGTCATGATTGTTGCGGATGTTATGCCGCCCTTTTTGAGAAGGTCAAAAACCGCAAGGTTGGCAGAACGGCACATACCGAAATCGTCGGCGTTGATAATTACATAGCGTTCCATAATTTCCTCCAGAAAGCATATATTTTAATTTTTATATGTGGGCTTACCTTGCATAAGTTTAGCACAAGTGCCCTTAATTGTCCATTAATGAGGGGGAAAATTTAAGTTAAGCTTTTATTAATTTTGCATAAGGCGGACTAAATTTTGACTTGGCAAAAAGGGGACAGCTATAACCGTCAAACGCAAACAGGGCATAAATTAAAGCGACATCTTGTCCCACTGTGGACAAATTTGTATTAATCCTTGAAAGTATGTCTTTTTTTGGAGCAGAGTGCATAGTTATTATTGACCGTGGACGGCTTCTCGGTGCAAAATCTGACGAAAACCGTCTACAAACCTAAAAAAACGTAAGGGCACAATTCAGGGAGGAGTCCTAATGAAAAAAGTACTTATTCTTATAGCCGTACTTCTCATTGCCGCCTATATAATTCCCGCCTCTGGCAGCAACGAAACGGGTGCGGAAAGTGTTTTTGACATAAACTTCGGCAGGGTAAGCACCGAAGTGGCTCCCGTCTATGACCCGATTCCGGCGGATACCTCTATGAAGGTGAAAGTCAACGCCAAGGCCGCAGTGCTGATGGATGCGGGTACGGGCAGGATACTCATGGCCATGAATCCCGACCAGCAGCTTTACCCCGCTTCGGTCACGAAGATTATGTCAATGCTGCTTGTGTGCGAGGCTCTCTCACAGGGCAAAATCTCGCTGTCCGACAAGGTGACGACCAGCGAGGAGGCCGCAAAGAAGGGCGGCTCGCAGATATGGCTTGAGCCGGGCGAGGTCATGACCGTGGAGGAGCTGTTTAAGGCCATGGCGATTTACAGCGCAAACGACGCCTGCGCCGCCCTCGGCGAGTATGTTGCCGGCAGCGACACCGCTTTTGTGAATCTGATGAATCAGAAGGCGGGACTTCTGGGTATGAAAAGGACGCATTTTGAAAACAGCACCGGCCTTGACGATACGACGAAGTCCCATCAGACCAGTGCAAGGGATGTTGCGATAATGTCCCGTGAGCTTTTAAAGTATGAGGACATTGTAACTAAATACACCACCACATGGATGGATTCACTGCGTGGCGGCAAAACCGAGCTTGTAAACACAAACAGGCTTGTAAGGACTTACAAGGGCATTACGGGTCTTAAAACAGGCACCACCGCAAAGGCGGGCTACTGCGTCTCCGCCACCGCAAAGAGGGACGGCCTGCACCTGATTGCCGTCGTCATGGGCAGCGACAACAGCAACGACCGCTTCAACGGCGCAAGGGCCATGCTGGACTGGGGCTTTGCAAATTATGAGTCCGTCGTTCCCAAAATCGATATGAAGCAGATAACTAAGGTCAGGGTGCTGCACGGCGTCGAGCAGGAGTTAAGCCCGCAGCTGCCCGAAATCGGCTCCGTGCTTGTGACAAAGGGCAAGAGCAAGGAAATAACACAGAAGGTCACCATGGCTACGGATATTGAGGCTCCCGTCGAGAAGGGTCAGGTCGTGGGCACCGTGGAATTCTTCCTCGGCGAAGAGAAGCTCGGCGAATACAAGCTGACCGCTCCCGAAAATATTAAGAAAATGAATCTCTGGGATGCGCTCATTAAGCTGTTCGAGTGCCTTAAAAAGACAGACAAGGACGAAAGCAAAGCCGAATTAGAGAAGGCAAAGGAAAAGGGTACGGAGAAAAAGAAGGAGAAAGTAACCGAAGCCGTGACAGAGGAGACAACGGAAAAGTCAAAGAAGAAGGAGAAGGCAACCGAGGAGGCAACGGAAAAGTCAAAGGGTAAGGAAAAGGCCACAGAGGCGACAACCGAAAAGGCTAAGAGCAAGGAGAAGGCCACAGAGAAGGCAACCGAAAAAGCTAAGAGTAAGGAAAAGGCTACCGAAGCGACAACGGCTAAGAGATAGACAGGGCTTGTCTGCGGCGAAGGACTTCGGAGACACAAGACCGTATAAAAGGCAGCAAAGGCAAATACAAATGAAATGCCCCACTTTTATAGAGTTCCCCCAACACAGCAAAAGCACCTGCCTTTCGGCAAGGTGCTTTTGCTGTATATAGAATTGGCTTGGGGGGTCTGTTTAAACGACCATTCTGTCCTTTTTCTGCTCCTCGTCAATTCCCCTGTTGCGCTCAATGCCTATGCCGATGACCGTAATATCGTCCTTGCCCGTGCCTTTGGCGCTCTGATAGGCTTTTTTGGCAAGGCTCTCGGAAAAGTCCGCAATGCCCGCCGTGACCGCCTTTTTAAGCTCCTCCTTGATTACCTCCTGCGGGCAGTCAGCAGCACCGTCGGACATCAGGGTCAGAATGTCGCCCTCGAACAGCTTCAGGCTGATTTTTTCAAATTCCATGTCCTGAATTATGCCTAAGGGCAGGGAGGATTTTTCAATCTTTATGGTCTTGCCCTTGCGCCGGGCGTATGAGGGGGCGGCGCCCGCCTTAAAGACCGTGGTTTCGCCGGTGTAGAGGTTGATTTTTGCGATGTCGAGGGTGGAAATGGACTCGTCCCTCGACTTTAAGAGCATGGCGGAGTTGACGATTTTTAAGGTGGAGTCCGCCTCGAAGCCCGCCGCCATGAGCTTTGCCGCAAGGCCTGCGGACATGGTGCCGTCAAGGGCGGCACGCTTGCCCGTGCCCATGCCGTCACTGAGCACCACTATAAAGTTGCCCGTGCCGTCATAAAAGCTCTGATAGGCGTCGCCGCTGCAAGTCCCTTCGCTGCCCGTGTACTGGCTGGCGGAGACAAGAGCCTTTAAGGGCGGGCGCTCATAGAGTCTTACCCTGACTTCGCCGCTGGGCAGAACCTCCGTAATGGGCAGCTCAAAGGGCAACCCTAACTCCTCGCCTAAGAAATGCGCCATTTCACGCTTGTTGATGGGCGCATTCGGGGGCAGACTGTTAAAGCATATCTGCAGATGCCCTGACTTATCTATAATACTGAGTATATTAGTGACCGTGATGCCGAAATTCTCGAGGGCGCCCCTTGCGATTTCCGCACTCTCGTTGTCAAGCGAAAACTCGCCGGACAGCTCCCTTGAAATATCATTCAGCACCATTGACAGCACCGAATACTGCTGCGCCGCCGCATCCCTGACGGTGGATACCCTGCTTTCCGCTCCCGACCTGGCGGCGTACTCATAGAAAATGGCGGTAAAGCTCTTTGTAAGAGCTTCTTTTTTAATGCACCTGTCGGCGAAATGCCTCGGCATGTTGTCGGGGCTGACAGGCTCGCCCTTTTTAAGTATCAGGGTCATATCGTTAAAGCAGTTCATGGTGTCATTGTAGCCGCTCTCCCAGCAGTAGACCTTCTGCTCGCAGCTGCGGCAGACCTTGTCCTGAACCCTTAAATAGACCTTGTTTATGTCGGGCATGGCCATTTTCGCCGCCACATTGCCCACGGCCTTGATATTAGACGAAAGCTCCGCAACCACATTGGCAACCATGCTGATTTTGGAGTTGAGCACATTCTTGATTCCGTCTGAGACAGGCACGGCGCTTTTCTGCGAGAAAAGCAGCTCAATGCTGTCCGCCGCCCTTACGGGCAGAAGGCAGAAAACGATTGAAGCAAACCCCGTTTCAATAAAGGCGGAGAAGGCCACCTCGTTGCTGCCGGAGATGAGGGCGGCTATGACGTTTGCAAAAACGAAGCTGAGGGCTGCGGGTACCCTGCCGAAGATGCCGAAGACCCCCGCCAACAGTCCGCCGAGGGAATAGCCGCCCGCAAGGTAGCTCATGCCGTCGGCAATACTGAGAGTCGCCCCCGCCGAAATGCCCGTGACCGAGCCTGCCGCTTCCCTGCCGTATCTGGCGGCGGCAATTATGGCGAAGGAGGCCGCCATTCTGCCGATTGATATTCCGCCGACATTAAGCCACTGGAGGGACAAGAGCAGTATTCCGAAGGAGAACAGAACGCTTATCATATCCTGTGAGCTCATGCTCGCAACTGCTTTTCTGTTAATCCTTATACTGAGCGCTCGTTTCAGGAAATAAGCGCTGCCGCCCGATACCATTGCCTCTGCCAAGAAAAGCAGAAGCAAAGAGGGGGTCAGGGTCTCCGCAAAGGACAGCACCAGCCCCGTTGAAAAAATCGCAGCGAAGGAGGCGACGACGGAGAAAATCCGGCTCTTTTTATATCCCCATATTTTTATGAAGGTGTTGTAAAGCAGGGCGGCAATTATAAGGGCTGCTATGTATCTGACTGCTCCGGAAATCTCGTTTGAAATCACATAGCCTGCGGCGCTGCCGAGCAGGGCGGCGGGCAGGTACGAGATATGCACCCCCGAAATCAGCGACACCGCAAAGGGCGAAAGCCTGCCGAATATGCTCGCCTGTGCAAAGGTGAAGGCGCCTGCCGCCATAAGGCATTGCTTCAGAACGGTCTTAAGCACTCCGATTGCGTCATCTGAAATCTTAAATTTCTCCATTCTTTTGATTTTCAATTAATTCACCACTCTATGAATTGTATTTTGAGCAAAGCTCAAACAACAGCAGAGGTCTGAACAAAACAGAGGGCTTGTCCGGTGGTAGGCTTGATATGTAATTAACAATAGTATTTTTATTACATTATATTTCAATGGTTGCACAGCTTTTGTCACAGCCCGCTGTAAAATTTTGGTAATTTTGCCGATAACCTGCCTAATAAAATCAATATATGGTAATTTTACCCATTTTTCTATACTTCTTATTGTGTTTTTTTATTAAAACTTAGCAGAACGTGCCCCTTGTCATGCCTTAATATTTCTATTGATTTTTTTGCGCTCATGCGGTACAATGTTTTGCAGAATCGCCGGAATGATGGAATTGGCAGACGTGCCGGACTCAAAATCCGGTCCTGGCGACAGGGTGCGGGTTCGACCCCCGCTTCCGGCACCATAAAGACCACTCTGTTAAAGCATATTAACAGAGTGGTTTTGCTTTTTTGGGAATGAACTTTTTTCACAATTTTGAAATAA
>JAAYOZ010000184.1 GCA_012520115.1 Clostridiales bacterium
AACAGGAAATATTAATAAGCTTGAGATATACATATTGTTTGCCGTGCTTGTCCGTATTTTTGTCAGACTTCGTAGGAAATATGTTTATACTGTTTGTTTTCCTTTTGTCGGCTTTTTTATCATCACTGTTCTTTATTTTTGCCACGTATGTGTCAGAGATTGATCTCAAGTACACTAAAAAATTCACTGAAAACCAGAAATATGTACTTATAACCGCAATAGGCTGTCTTTTCCTCTTATTTATTTTTCAAAAGGAGATTTATCCCCAATTGTGTCCTGTACCTAAAAACGGATATTTTATGAAAATACCCGATTTTGAATCATCTAACTTTTACAGCCTGTTTGTGATGTTTTACTGCGTCTGTTTTTGTTTCATGACTGCCGGGAAAAAACAGCGTAGACCAGACAAAGACAGCTATATTTTTTGGTTATTCTTTATACCCATAAGAGTAAACAGAAAAAAGCGCAAATATCGGGAAACAAGAGTGTATCAGCTATTATTGAAAAGCCGACCCTTGATACTTACGATAATTTTCTTTGCAGCTGCTTTTCTCAATTATCTTATTAATATTGAAGAATTTACATACTATGTTCCGGGAGAAGAAATAGGTATTTATTCAAATAGGGGCATTAAAACCCAATACTCCTTTAATGACATTGAAGATGTGGAACTGAATTCTTATCTTTGGTATGGCAAACAAGAGAAATATTTGAATATTACTTTTACTGACGGGCGAAGTCTGAGACTTGATAGTAAGACCGATGGATCGAAAAGATTTTTGTATGATTGGAAGGGCGAAATAAGAAGAACCGAAGTCGGGAAAGAAGAACGAAACGCCACGGGCTTGCCGAAAGACAACACTACTAAGAAAAAACCGCCGGAAGGCAGCACGGCTGCGACAGAATCGCAGACAGATAAAAGCTATCCCGTAAGTACGGAAATTATGTCTTAGGAATATAAAAATCACCTGTCGCATCAGAACACCGCTCTGCGACAGGTTAATTTATGTTATTTTGCTGACGACGGTTTCTCCGTCAGCAAAATTCTATGGTCTGTTAATTGTGACATTGCAGTCGGCGCAGTTTAAGGCGGGGGTCGGGAACGGGCCTATTCCGCTGCATATAAGTCTCAGGGTGGGGTGCATTCCTGTTATATCGCAGCGGTTTGATTCATAAAAAACGCATTGGGCGTTTTTGCTGCCGGCAAGCAGCAGCCCTTTATTCTCCAAACTCAAATCAAGCCAAGCCTTTACGATGTCTGTGACGTCAATTTCGGTATAGCTCTTACAGTTATCGTTATTGAAGACTACCCTTCGTCCCCTGTCAATCGCCGGCATACTGAACATACAGCTGTATATGCTGAAATAATCCGTGAGCGGGAACAGATAATATTTATTTTCCTCACTTTCCGCATTGCAATCCCCTTCCCCGAAGGGCGGGGATTTATAGAGAACAAGCCGAGCCTCATCAATCTGCCGTGAATTAATAAAAACGGGCAGATTGATAAATAAATATATCTGATTGTGACTGCCTAAACGCAGGGGGTCTTTCGGGAGTTCTAAATGACAGCAATTCAAAGAACTGTTTACTGAATCCTGACATTTAATATCGATTATGTTCATAAGCTTACCTCTGTTCCAGCTAAACCTGATTGAATCCGCCGGAGAGCCGGCGGATTCAATTCCACCTATGCTTTATGCTGTGTAGTATACTTTGCCGTTATTTCCGGTTATGGTGCCGGTAAAAGCCACTGTCGGCTCATAAGCAAATGATGCAGTCTCCGGGATATCCGTTCCGGGAGTCACACTTTGGCTGAACAGTACATCCTCTGAAACGGTACCGTCAGTAAGTGTTGCGCCGTAATAAATAACCGAGCCGTTCTGCTCTGTCTCCTCTTCATAGGTAAAGGTAATGTCGACTACCTCAAATACATCATTATCCTGTAAAGCCTGAGCAATTACATCTACATTTACATTTGCCATAATTATATCTCCTCATGTTTCTTTCTCAGAAGCCAAACATTTAACTTCCATTCAATATTCTATGCACAAGCCCTAAATAAGTTATAAAGGAATGACAAGCATTAATACGGGCAACGCACCTAAAGGGGTATCAACCGCATTTCATTTTCGGACCGCCGTTTTTTGAAAATGTTATGGGGGAATTGTTGAAGCGGCTTAGTAAAAGTTGTATATTTTAGCTGAAAGAGCTTTTGTTTTTCAGGGAGGCAGCTATGGAGCATTTATACACAATCAATGATTTGAGTATAGACCGCATTGATGAGATATGCGAGGATGTGAAATATCAGTATGAGAACGGCATTGCTTCTTGCGCTTTGTTTATGATGCAGCTTGCGCCCCAGGGCAATCCCGTGTGGGACCTGGCGGGGCAGCTGTGCGATACATATATGAAATTCAAAGAGAGATTGAAGCCTTACAATATCCCGACTGGCATTCTGGTTCAGTCTGTACTGGGGCATGGGCATCCGCTTGTATTTGCGCCCTTTCAGCGTTATGTGAATTTTGATAACGGAGAATCTCCGAATGTTTACTGCCCATATGACGATGATTTCTGCCTTTATATTAAGGACTGCATGGCCAAAATCGCCGCCTGTCATCCCGATGTTATCATGATAGATGACGATGTGCGCATGATGATGTGGCGGGCGGGCATTAAAGGCAGCGTTAACGCCTGCTATTGCCCCTTGCACAAGGCGGAGTTTACTAAGCGGACAGGCGTAGAAATCAACCGTGAAGAATTGTATGACCATGTTATGACCCATGACAAGGACGACCCTTATACGAAGGCACTGAGGGAGATTCAGCATGACTCTTTAATAAAAATCGTAAGGTCGATGCGTGAGGGCATTGACAGCGTTGACCCGTCGATTCAGGGCGCAAACTGCACCACGGGCTATGTCTGCGAATCCATGAAGGAAATGGCGCATATCTTTGCCGGCAAAGGAAATTCGCCAATTGTAAGAGTACCGAACGGCACCTATGCTCCGACTACTAACAAAGATTTAGGTTCAACTATGTTCAGAATGGCCGTCTGCAGGGAAAAACTGCGTGAGGACGGCATCGACATTATATTAGCGGAAACAGATACAGTACCCTACAACAGATACGCCAAAAGCGCGAGATATCTGCATGCCCACTTGACGGCTTCGGTTTTTGACGGGGCAAAGGGCGCAAAGCATTGGATTTCAAGATTCGGCGCAAGCGAGCCGAAGAGCGGCAAGGCTTACAGGAAGATACTCGCCGAACACGCAGGGTTCTATGACAGGCTTTCAGAGCTGTCAGCCGAATTGACGCCCGTCGGCTGCTGCGTGCCCTTTGTGACGCAGTATGAGCTGGACTTCAGGCCCGATAAGAATAACCTTAACTGCGCCTGGGCGACGAAGGTTTTTGAGAGAATGGGACTACCCTTTTATTTTTCGAACAAGTTTACGGGGGCTTTGTTCTTGAATGAAACCCTGATTTCTCAGATGACCGATGCGCAGATTGAGAAAATGTTTGATTGTTCTTCCGTTTTTCTTGACTCCCCTTCGGCGGGACAGCTTATTGAACGGGGCTTTGAGCGCTTTGTCGGCGTGTCGGTAACTCCTTATGAGGGCAAAACGGTTTTCGGGGAGGTTTTTGAAAGCTCCGGGAACAAGTGCGCAAGGCAGTATGGCTTAAAGGAGCTGAGAATTACCGCCGAGGGCGTGAAGACCTTGTCCTATTGCTACCACAAGACCGAGAGCGGCTTTGAGCGTGTCTGCCCTGCCGTGACCGTGTCTCCCCGTGAAGACGGGAAAATCACGGTTGTTTACTGCGGCACGCCCGACACTCCGTGGAATTATATAGATGCCTTCTCCTTTTTGAATGAGAGCCGCAAGGAGCAGTTTGTAGAGCTGCTGAAAGGCATTGATGCACTGCCTGTTTATTATGCGGGGGATAACGAAATCTGCCTGCGGGCGGGCGTCACTTCTGGCGGAACGCTGGTGGCGATGTTTATTAATATAGGCACAGACCCGGAGGAGACGCTGACAATAGGGCTTTCTAAGGAGGCGAAGGATATCAGTATGCTGCTACCCGACGGCAGCACGGCAAAATGCGAGTGGAAGCACAGCACCGACGGCATAGAAGTAATGACACCTGCGGAGAGTATGTATCCTGTTGTGCTGATAATTACAAATCAATATGCAAAAATAAAAGAGATGAATGCGTGGTATGAACAAGCCCTAAAAGGGTATAATGCCAGCTAAACTCTCAAGAGGTTCTGAAAAACGCCATTCGCATCACAAGCACTGCTACTGCTAAAGCTGACGAGGTTGCCTCCATCGGCAGAGCCGGTAGTTTCCGAAATAAAAAAGAGCTGACTGATAGCAAAATCAGTCAGCTCTTTAACAATGTCGATAATTCTTAACGGATGTGAGATTACTCCCACTCAACCAAGACTAAACAATTCTGTTTATGTATTTTTGCTTCTCGTTAGTCTTGATTTTTTTGATACACGATGTATCTGTATTATCCTGTGTTAAACCGCCCTTGTTATCATTTTGTTATCG
>JAAYOZ010000185.1 GCA_012520115.1 Clostridiales bacterium
GACGAAGGGGATACCCCCGAAAAGCACTACAACATCATTTTGCGCAGACTGAGAAACGGACAGTATTTTCACAAGAGTTATCTTGGTACAAGGGAATTCCCCGCAAAGGTTACTCTGCTTGAAGGCGAATGTCCGAAGAGCGAGCTTACCGGAGAACAGGATTTCGGAATGGTGCTTTACTCCATGGACTTCTCAGATAAGAACAACATTATACCGATTTTCTTCAGAGCAAAAATGGTAGACGGCGTTTTAGATCTTACAAATGTCGAGAAAGTGAGGTGATTATATGCTGCATGATTTGGTGCGATATTACGAGATTCTTGAGTCAGAAGATGGAAGCTCAATACCGAAACGAGGGTATGGCACTGCAAACATCTCCTTTGCATTAAACATCGATGATGACGGCAATCTGATAAACATAACCTCATGCAAAATTACTGCGGGGAAAAAGACGGTTCCGGCTTTAATGACGGTACCTGAGCCGGTCATAGGCAGAACAGGAACAAAGGTGCTGCCTGACTTTCTGTTTGGAAATTCAGGTTATGTATTGGGCTTTGACAATAAGGGAAAGCCGGACAGAGCAAAAGAATGTTTTGCGTCTTTTAAGAAACACAACATCTCGATTCTGCGCAATGCCCAGTGCAATGAAGCGGATGCGGTTATCAGATTTCTGGAAAAATGGGAGCCTGATAAGGCACTTGAAAAACCGGTGCTCACGGAATACCTTGACGAGATTTACAAGGGTGCGGTTTTTATTTTCCGTTATTACGGCAGAAATGTACATGATGTACCTTCAGTTAAAAAAGCTTGGATGGAATATAAAAACAAGTCATCCGAAAGCCCGGTACGGCAATGCCTTGTTACAGGCGAAACGGGTCCGATTGCAAATCTTCATCCTGCAATAAAGGGGCTGTATAAAGGGCAAGCCATGGGCAACCAGCTTGTTTCATATAATAAGCCTGCTTATGAATCTTATAACCCTACAAAGAAAAAACGGCAGGGATTAAACGGACCCGTCAGCGAATATGCTGCTTTTGCCTACGGTACTGCTCTCAATTCCCTTCTTGCAGACCCTACATATAAGATAATTCTCGGTGACACAACGGTAGTTTTTTGGGCTGAAACAACTCTAAGGGATTACTCGGATATGTTTTCGTTGTTTTTGGATTGTTCGCAGCTTAACACAGACGACGAAAAGAAAAAAACTGTCCGTTCATCGGAGGCAGAAAAATCAGTCAGGTCAGTACTGGAAAATATCTCACGGGGCAAAAGGGCAGACATTGATGAGGTTTACAGAAAAGCCAAAGAGGATAATGTCAGGTTTTTTATTCTCGGAATGTCGCCGAACAAAGCAAGGATTTCTGTCCGTTTTTATCTCAAAGGCTTATTCGGCAGCTTTATGTATAATATTGAACAACATTATGAAGACCTCGCTATTGAGACATACGAAAATGAAAGGACCTTTATTCCTATCTGGAAGATACTTGAAGAAACTCTTGCAAAAACATCTGACGATAAGTCGGTTTCCACCTATTTATCAACATCACTTATGCGTGCGGTTCTGATGGGCGAGGATTATCCACAATCCCTTTATCAGACGATTTTGTTAAGAATCCATGCAGAACATGACATCAATTATTGCAAAGCGGCCATAATTAAGGCTTGCCTGCTAAGGAAAGCGAGAAAAAACGGATCAAAAACAGATAAGGAGGTATTGACATTGTCTTTTAACGAAGAAACAAAAAACAAAGCCTATCGCTTAGGAAGACTGTTTGCAGTCTTGGAGCATGTCCAGAAGAAAGCCGTAGATGACATAGAAACAACTATACGAGACAGATATTTGTCAGCTGCCTGCACAACGCCGGCCAGCACATTTCCAACTCTGCTCACACGTGCCCAGCATCATCTTTCGAGTATATCAAAGGATGATTATGGTTCTTATGTATATTTCGACAAATTAATCGGCGAAATAATGAAGCCGTTGGATGTAGAAAATGACCCATTACCTAAGACATTATCTCTAGATGAACAAGGCCTTTTCTATCTGGGCTTTTATCATCAGCGCAATAAGCTTTATGAA
>JAAYOZ010000186.1 GCA_012520115.1 Clostridiales bacterium
ACCCGGAGATGCTTGAGGATTTTATTCTGCTCGCAGTAAACGAGGCAATAAACAAGGCTTCTGACGCTATGCAGCAGGCTGTGGGACAGGTTACGGGCGGACTTAATATCCCCGGCTTACCCTCGCTGTTTTAATTATGGATTTCAAAGCACTGCCGCTTCAGCGGCTTATTGAGCAATTTGAAAAAATGCCCGGCATAGGCAGAAAAACCGCACAGCGCTTAGCCTTTTATATTCTCGCCATCCCTAAGGAGGAAGCCCTTGAGGTAGCAGACGCAATTAAAGAGGCCTGCGAAAAGATTAAAAAATGCTCCCTTTGCATGAATCTCACCGAGGAGGAGCTTTGCCCCATATGCTTCTCGCCCGAGAGGGACAAGGGCGTTATCTGTGTAGTCGAGGACGCACAGGATTTGCTCGCTATTGAGAAAACAGGGGAGTACAAGGGCGTTTACCATGTGTTAAACGGCGCAATTTCGCCCCTTGACGGAATCGGCCCGGAGCAGTTAAGCATAAAGGAGCTGCTGGGCAGAATTGACGATAGCGTGTCAGAGATTATTCTCGCCACCAATTCGGATATCGAGGGCGAAGCCACAGCCATGTATATTTCCAAGCTGATAAAACCGTTCGGAGTAAAGGTAACAAGGCTCGCTTACGGCCTGCCCGTCGGCTCTGACCTTCAGTACGCCGACGAACTGACCCTTTCAAGAGCATTGAACGGCCGTAGAGTATTCTGATCTTGTCTGCAAAACTTTTTATACAACGCTGTCAGGAGGGAATGCAATGCAAAACGCATATGTTATTACATATGACATAGGAACAACCGGAGTAAAAACCTGCATTTTTAAGATTGATTCCACAATTAAACTGATAGGCTTCGCCTCCGAGGGCTATAATTTATATGTGCTGCCCGACGGCGGCGCAGAGCAGGACCCAGAGGAATGGTGGGCAGCCCTCTGCAAGACAACGGGCATTGCTTTAGAAAAGGCAGGCATAAAGCCGGAAGACATCAGCGGCATTTCCTTCTGCTCGCAGATGCAGGGCCTGGTGCTGGTTGACAAGGACGGTAAAGCATTGCGCCGCTCGATGAGCTATATGGACCAGAGAGCCGAAAAGGAGCTTAAAGAGGGTATCGCTCACGGCCTGCAGATAGCCGG
Source organism: Clostridiales bacterium (assembly GCA_012520115.1). Classification (GTDB taxonomy): domain Bacteria; phylum Bacillota; class Clostridia; order Oscillospirales; family Acutalibacteraceae; genus DTU053. Next base: position 1,154 of record JAAYOZ010000186.1, read on the forward strand.
CGCAAATGTGTTCAAGCTCCTAAAATCGCTTAAGATTACGGGCGCAGTTGCTGCCTCCGTTAAGGACCCTGTCTATAAATACAAATGGGTAGAAAAGAACGAGCCGGAAGTCTTCAAGCGTATTCATAAATGGCTCGATGTCAAGGAATACTTTATTTGCCGCATGACAGGCGAATTTGTAATGACCCATGACTCAGCCTTTGCAACTTTGCTTTATGATATAAGAAAAGGCAAGCGAGAGTGGAGCGAGGCCATGTGCAAGATGCACGGCGTCGATATGAAGCACTTGCCCGAAATCAAAAACTCCTGCGACAAGGTCGGTACGCTGAAGGCTGACGCAGCAAGGGATTTGGGGCTCGTTGAGGGTACTGCGGTTTTCGGCGGAGGCGGTGACGCTTCATTAATCGGCGTGGGCGCAGGCTCCGTGAATCTCGGCGACACGCACATCTATTCCGGCACATCCGGCTGGGTCTCAACCGTTGTGGACAAGAGCATTGTTGACGCAAGCGCAATGATAGCCGCTATTGTGGGCGCTCAGGAGGATAAGTTCAATTACTTTGCCGAGCTTGAGACAGCGGGCAAGTGCCTCGAATGGGTAAAGGACCACCTTGCCCTTGACGAAATAGATATTTACCTCAATAAAACCTCAGTTGTTGACTCCTATGAGAGCGTTTATGTAAGCCTTTATGACTATATGTCGGCGGTAATCGATAAGGTGCCCGCAGGCAGCGGCGGCGTTATCTTTACCCCGTGGCTGCACGGCAACCGCTGTCCCTTTGAGGACCCGAACGCAAGAGGCATGTTCTTCAATATAAGCCTTGATACGGGCAAGTCGGAGCTTATCCGCTCCGTGGTCGAGGGCGTTTGCATGCACCTTCGCTGGTTCCTCGAAACTCAGGAGAAGAAGATTAAGACCTCCGAGGTAATCCGCTTTGTGGGCGGCGGCGCACTGTCTGATGTTACGTGTCAGATTCTCGCCGACTGCACAGGCAGGCGAATTGAAACAATCGAAAATCCGCAGAACGCAGGAGCCGTCGGTGCTGCAGTGCTTGTAGCGGTAGGTCTCGGTCTGATAAGCTCCGTAGCCGACGCCCGCAAGCTTATTCCCGCAGCTAAAACCTTTGTTCCCGACAGCTCCGTAAAGGCTGTTTATGATAAGCATTTCGAGGTTTACAAAAAGCTTTACAGCGCCAATAAAGACAATTTTGGAGCTTTAAATTCAAAGCACGGCAAATAAGTGCTGGAAAGGCAAGGAAATAAATGATAGATTTAAACACCACCGCAAAAATAATACATGAGACGATTCTTCAGACCATGAAGGAGCTTACCTTCGAGCCCGTATATGAAAAGGGAGCGGACCGTAAGAACCCGCCGTTAAGAAAGCGTGACGACACTCATCTGATGCAGTATGACGGCGAGAAGGGCAAGCTGAGGGTGCTGTTCTCCGGCAATAAGGTCTTACTTCTTGCTGGCGCTGCGGACGCAGAGAGCGAGGACGACAGTGATTACAGCAAGCTCCTCACGGCCTTTGTTGACTATGACGAATATACGGAGAAGGATATCCGCTCGACTGCAAATGATATCATAGAGGCCCTGCAGGAGAACTTCGGCATCAAGGCACAACAGCGACAGAACACAAAGATGCCTGTTCCCGTATCCAGAACACAGGCCAAAAGCGGCGTTATGAGCTATAACCCTCTGACCCTTGCCAACAGGCTTCTGGCGGTTTATCCGGAGCTTAAAGAGATTTATAAGCAGAGTATCGAGGACTACGGCGAGTTTCTTGCCGAGGACTTCTTTATTAACCACTCCAACAAGCTGATAATCGAAACGATAAACAAGAGCGACCCGCAGAAGATGAAAAAGCTGTTCGGCATCTTTAACGAGGTTTTCGAGGACGGCACAAACGAAACTCAGGGCGTTATAGCCGTTACCATTCTCGGCTCTCAGTACAACGACCCCGATTTCATGCAGAAGATAGTAGAGTACATGGAAGGCGGTCTGCTTGAAGCCGTTGTCGAGGTAAACAAATACCTTGAAAAGAACAAGGGCGCAAGACTCAGACTTGAAAAACCGCCTCTCTACAAGCCTAAGAGGGATAAAAAGGGCGGCATTATGGACTTGCTTTTAGGCGGCGGCCAGTCCCCGCAGAATAAATAAAAGAAAGGAGTGCAGAAAGCACTCCTTTTTAATAAGGTGTGAGCTTATGCTTTCAGAAAATAAGATAAATATACTCCTCGGCACAGATTGGTTTGCGGACTGCGACGATGCGATAGCCGTCAGGCTCTTGACCCGCATGAGCAAAAGGGGAGCAGTCAATATCTTAGGAATAGGAATAAACGCCTGCACCGAGTTGTCAGTCCCGTCCCTTGACGCCTTCTTAAAGTCGGAGGGCTGCCCAGATATAGAAATCGGCATTGACAAGGAAGGCACGGATTTCCCGGGAAAAAATACTTATCAGCTTCGCTTAAGCTCTATGCCCGGCAGGCACAGAACAAACGATGAGTGTATTTCGGGCGTGCGGCTGTACAGAAAAGTCCTGAGCGGCGCAGACGGTAAAGTTGATATAGCCGAAATCGGCTTTCATAATATTCTGGCTTCATTACTTAAATCGCAGCCCGATGATATTTCACCCCTTAGCGGCATTGAGCTGATAGAGAAGAAGGTAAACAAGCTCTGGCTCATGGCGGGCAAGTGGGACGACCTCGAAACAGGTAAAGAATACAACTTCGCCGCAAACAAAAGGGCAAGAGAGGCATCCTCCTTCGTCTGCGAGTATTGGCCTACGGAAATAGCCTTCTTAGGCTACGGGGTCGGTGAGAAGGTTCTGACAGGCGGAAAACTCAAGGACGGGG
>JAAYOZ010000187.1 GCA_012520115.1 Clostridiales bacterium
AACCGAAAGCCCGACCATCCCGCAGCTTCCGACCCTTCCTCCGTCACCTACAATACCCAGCACCTCAGGTTCCTCCAACAAGCCGCCCACAACAAAGGCGCCCACCACCACAGAAAACTATGAGCCGGTAACCGAGCCCACAACAGAAAACGAAGAATCAACCACACAGAATACATATACCCGCCCCACCACAAACCCGTATAATTACACCGACAATGTGGACTCCATTGACTTTGACAACGGCGAGTCCGGCGGCATGAGCGCACCCTTCAAAATCGGCCTCGGCGCAGGCCTGCTTGCCGTATCGATAGGCGGAATTATACTTATAATCCTTAAATTCAAGGGTTAAAAGGGTCAAATCTTTTCGAAAAGCTTAATATTCACCAATTTTCAGGACGGCACTACCGTCCTGAAATAAATATTTTATCGGAGATGGTATTATGCTCGAAATAAGTGTTGAACTTACAAAAAGTCCGAAACAGAAACCCTCTGAGTCCGAGCCCCTCGGCTTCGGTAAGTATTATACCGACCACATGTTCATTATGAACTATGACGAGGGCGAAGGCTGGCATAATCCGAGAATCGTGCCCTATCAGAACATAGCCCTTGACCCTGCCGCAATGTGCTTTCACTATGCGCAGGAGGTCTTTGAGGGTCTGAAGGCATACAGGACGAAAAGCGGCGAAATTCAGCTTTTCCGCCCCGAAAAGAATATGGCAAGGCTGAATCTGTCCAACGACAGGCTTTGCATTCCCCGCATAGACGAGGAATTTGCGGTCGAGACGATAAAGAAGCTTGTGTCAGTGGATAAGGATTGGGTTCCTCACGGTGAGGGCACCTCACTTTACATAAGGCCCTTTATCTTTGCCGTTGACCCCTATGTGGGAGTGCATCCGGCAAGGCACTTATTGTTCGTCATAATTCTGTCTCCCGTCGGCTCATATTATCCGCAGGGCTTAAATCCCGTTAAGATTTATGTTGAGGACGAATATGTCAGAGCCGTAAAGGGCGGCATGGGCTATGTAAAGGCTGGCGGAAACTATGCCGCATCCTTAAAGTCCCAGGCCAAGGCAGAGGAACTGGGCTATACACAGGTTCTCTGGCTTGACGGCGTCGAGCGCAAATATGTTGAAGAAGTCGGCACCATGAACGTCTTCTTCGTAATCGACGGCGAGGTCGTAACCCCGAAGCTCACCGGCAGCGTGCTGGGCGGCATTACCCGCCTTTCCTGCATCGAGCTGCTCAGAGAGCACGGCTATAAGGTCACCGAGAGATGTATCTCAATTCAGGAGATATATGATGCCTATGAAAGCGGCAAGCTGAACGAGGCATTCGGCAGCGGCACCGCTGCGGTCATATCTCCGATAGGCGAGTTCAGATGGGGCGATAAGGTTATCAAACTTACAGAAAGCGAAATCGGCCCTGTTTCTCAGTTCCTTTACGACACACTTACGGGAATACAGTGGGGCAAGATAGAAGACACCAGAGGCTGGACTCAGAAAATCTGAAAAGGATGCCCCTCATAGCTCATTTTTGATATATTTAATGCAAAATCAGAATCGGGCATTATATGCACCCTGCCATTAACTGTCAGGTATAAATTGAACAAAAAGGCATTTTGATTCTTGCACTATTTTATCAGATATGATATAGTATTGCTGTTGCAATAAATTATTTACGGAGGTATAGGCGTGGCGGAACAAGGAACAAAAGCTGTTCAGACCGGCAATTCCAGCGAGTTCTCCGAAGAGCAGATAAATTACGTCTATGAGAACAGGCGTTATGTCGGAAGAAAAGAAACTGTTGCTTATGTTATGTTCGACATGGCGCAGAGCATCAATATCAACAAGTATGGCGGTCGATTTGTAAACAACATTCTGCAGATTGACTTCGGTCTTCAGCAGATAGCTACATTTATTAACGGTATTTGGGATATCATCAACGATTTATTTACCGGCGCAATCGTTGACAAAACCCGTACCCGTTGGGGCAAGTTCAAGCCTTATCTTATTGGTCTTGCTCTCCCCGGCACCTTAGGTGCAATACTTTACTGGGTCATGCCGCTGTTCTTCCCCCAGTCAGGACCCAAGGACCTGAATAAGTTCCTGATGTATCTTATTCTTGCGGTTATACGTGAGGGCGTCGACACCTTCAGAGGCATCGCCCAGACAGGTATGCTGGCAACCATAACGCCGCACCCTGTTGACCGAACGAGGCTGATTACCCTTGCAAACTTCGCATCCAGCTTCTTAGGCGAAAAGCTGCCGGAGCAGGTAATGACATTGCTGCTTGACTTAATAGGCAACGGCATTATCAAGTCAAAAACCAAGTCTATCACCGACATCTATACAAACCTTTTCGTCAGCATGGGTGCCGTAACATCACTTATCAGCGGAGCCTTCTCCTTCTACTTCTTCTTTGTGACGAGAGAGAGAGTTCTCCAGTCTGTCAAGAAGCCGAGCGTAATGCAGGGCGTCAAATCGATTCTCAACAACAAGCCCATACTCCTGCTTACACTTTCACAGACACTTTCCGGTCTGTCTGTCGGCGGCAGCAAGACAGACTACTTTATCGATGTTCTTAACTTTGCTACACTCGTAGCCTTCTGCGGTATACCCGGCTCAATCGTACACCCGATAAGCTATTCATTGGTACCCTGGTTCAGAAGAAAGTTCTCCAGCCGTACGCTGTACATTCTCGGCGCATACATAGGCGATATTCTTATGGTACCCGTTTTCTTCTTCGGCGCAATCGGCGGCAAGAAGGACGGCCTTTACAAGAGAGTTGTCCCGATGGGCATTGCCCTCACACTGTGGGAGACCGTATTCATGCTGTTCTACGGCGTAAGAAAGGTTATCCCCTCAGAGATGTACAACGAGGCTATGGACTACTGCGAATGGAAGAACGGCTATCGCACAGAGGCTATGACCTCAGTCGCAAAGGGTCTTGCCACAAAGCTTGCGGGCCTCTTCAGCAGCATGGTCCAGCTGCAGATCAAGAAGATGATTAAGTACGACCAGACCCTCTACATTTCCGGCAAGCAGCAGTCAGACAGCACAAAGTTCGGTCTGTTTGCAATGTTCACAATCGTACCCTTTGCAACGACCTCGCTCGGTATTATCCCGATGCTGTTCTATGACCTCGGCGGCGAAAAGAGAGAGCGCATGTACGCAGAGCTTCTTTCAAGGCGTGCGGAGATGTCACAGGGCGCAACCTCAGGCTCGGCAGAGGATCTGGAAAAGCTCGCACAGGCTCAGATGAATATCGGCGAGCAGAACAAGAACAAGACTCTGTAAGATTCATAAAAAATTACGGCATGGCGGTTGTCATGCCGTTTTTTGTTGCATTTCTGACCCTGCCCGGGACTTGAAAAAACAGTAAATTCCTGTATAATGTTACCATTCTGCTTATTGGAGTTGGTTTTATGTCTCGTTTCGTACCCTTCGGCCTGCGTATCATCGACGATATTGTTCACGGGCTTATTAATATCAGAAATCTTCCCTTTTTTGCCTGCGGCGCAGGTAAGCAGCCGCCGAAGGTGCCGGATGATTTCACACCGGTACTGCGCTTTGCGGTCTGCAGCGACGTACATCTGAACGGCGACCCTGAGCAGGACAATGCAAAGAAATTCGCAGACCTTTTCAAGGACTGCTACGCCATTTGCGAAGCGGATGACCGTTACAAAGCCTTGGATGCAGTGCTTGTTGCAGGTGATTTTACAGGCGGCGGCAGGGAAGCGGAGTATCAGTCTTTCAACAGGATTGTAAGCGAGCAGCAAAGGGAAGGCACACAGCTGCTGACCGTTCTCGGCAACCATGAGTTCATCGCTTACCGAGACAAGGACGCCACCGTCGGCTATCAGGTATACTGCAAAATGATAAGTGGGGAGATTGACACCCACACCGTTATCAACGGTTTCCATTTCATCGGTGTCTCATATTCTGACGACGGAAAGACCTTTAAGACAAAAAAGGCTTGGCTCAAAGAGCAGCTGAAAAAAGCGGCGGCGGATACCCCCGATGCCCCGATTTTTGTGTTCCAGCACCCGCACCCCTTCTTAACAGTCTACGGCAGCATAAACTGGGGCAACACCACCGTGGCCTCCGTACTGCGCAAGTTCCCGCAGGTTTTCGACTTCTCCGGCCATTCACATTATATCTCAAACGACCCCCGGTCAGTCTGGCAGGGCGCTTATACGGCTCTCGGCACCGCAGCCATCAACGGTCTGATGGGCAGTCTGGGATACTTAAATGAGTTTGATTATCCCGAAAAAGCCGGCGAATTCTATCTTGTCGACGTCGATTTCAGCGGCAATGTTAGAGTAAGGTTGTACGATGTTGTAAATCACTGTTTCTTTAAGGACATCGACTATTACTTCACCGATATCGGGAAAAAGTCATCCTTTGTTTATTCATGGCATAACCGCAGAAGGCTTGATAAGGCGCCGTCTTTCCCGCATAACGCACAAATCTCAGTTGAAAAAAGCGATTCGGGCGAATATGTGCTTATTTTCCCCGATGCAAATGATAAATATGTTGTGGAAGGCTATCAGATTGACATCCGTAAAAAAAGCGGTAAGCATGTCACTTCAAAGCAAATCCCCTCAAATGATCACCTTCCGGTCTCTGACGGCTTAATGCGTACCCCAATCGGGGAGCTTGAAAGCGGGCAGGAATACACAGTCAGCATCGTGGCAGTAAATGCTTACAGAAAGCGCTCAGAAAAGCTTAAACTGACTTTCAGAGCTCAGTAGGTTCAGTTGCAAAAAACGGGTCTGTTATTCATAAGCTTAATGAAGCATACATTCCGAAAAATCACTTAAAAAAGTGGCACGGAGTAAATTCCGTGCCATTCATTATTTATTGCATTTCGTTCTTGATTACCGAAATCAGCTGAATCGCAACAATTACAGCCGTAGCCGCCACTACCGCTATTTTTGCGTAGGACAAAAACTTAATTGTCTTTGACGCTCCGTCGATTATGCGTACATTCTTCAAGGTCTTGTCTATATAGGTCAGCGCCTTACTGCCCTTTTTCGGAATTAAACTCTTGCCTGCCATTTTCGCTCCTCCCCTTATAATGCAATCAATCGTTACGGATTAACACTGCATGTGCAATAGACGGAATGGTCTCGCCCTGCTGATTAAGAGTCGGCGACATCAGCGCACCCGTGCCGACAAACAGAACATTCTTGAGGTTCCCTTTTTTCAGCTCGCTTAGAATATATGAGCAGAGAATCGCAGCCGAGCAGCCGCAGCCGGAGGCGCCGGCATGCACATCCTGCTTTTCCATGTCAAATATCATAATTCCGCAGTCATTATGCACTTTAGAGATATCCATGTTCTCTCTTGTCGCCATAAGCTCTCTTAAAAGCGTCGTGCCGACCATACCTAAGTCGCCCGTAAGAATCAGGTCATAATCGTCAGCCGTCGTGCCGGTGTCATGCATAAAATCTATGATTGTCGTAGCCGCAGCGGGTGCCATAGCAGCGCCCATGTTTGCGGCATCCTTTATGCCTAAATCACGAATACGCCCGAGCAGAATCGAGTCGACATAGGGCGTACCCTTTTGACCATTTGAAGAGATAACCGCCGCACCCGCACCGGTGACCGTTCGCTGTGCGGTGGGACTTCGCTGAGCGCCGTAGGCAAGGGGGTATCTGAACTGCTTTTCCGCCGAGCAGAAATGCGAGGAGGTGGAGGCTATCGCATAATTTGCGGCACTCGTGTCCGCCATTAATGAAGCAAGCCCCAGTCCCAAAGCCATGGTCGAGCAGGCACCGAAAAGACCGACATAGGGGATATTAAGCTCCCTGAGTCCCAATGTGGAGGCAATCTCCTGGTCGAGCAAATCGCCCGCAAAAACCATATCAATGTCAAGGGGAGTAAGCCCAGCCTTCTCGATTGCCCTCTGTATCGCATCTTTATGGATAACGCTCTCCGCCATCTCCCAGCTTTCCTGACCCACATAGTCGTCGGTATGGCAATGGTCAAAGTCCGCACTGTGAGGGCCCTGACCCTCTTTAGGCCCCACCACAGCCGCAGAAGCAATTATCCTCGGCTTATTCTCAAGCTTCAGAACAAATCGTCCCTGTCTTTTTGCCATGATTTCAGATCCTTTCAATCAGAACAGACTGCAAATGAAATAAATAACTCCGTACAAAGTTGCTGTGCCGCAGCCGTAAACAATTACCGGGCCGGCGATTGCGAACATCTTAGCGCCCGTGCCCAATATCCTGCCCTCGGTCTGAAACTCCATAGCGGGGGATACTACCGAGTTGGCAAAGCCCGTAATGGGCACCAGTGTTCCCGCTCCGGCGTGCTTTGCAATATCGTCAAACAGGCCAACGCCCGTTAAAATAGCAGTAATTGCGATAATCGTTGTCGGGACTAAGGACTTGACCGTTTCCTCATCAAACCCGCACTTCCCGTACAGGTAGAAAAGCAGCTCGCCGAAGGCGCATATAAGGCCGCCGATTAAAAAGACTTTAATGCAGTTTTTTACGATAGGGGAGTTCGGCGACGCCTTTTCGGTCATCTCCAGGTATGCCTTATCCTGATTTTGATTATTCTTTGAAGCCATAATCAAACTCCTTTAAACGCAAATAAAAAGCTTCGGGCAGAAATATTTTGCCCGAAGCGGTAAAACTTATTCCTTTTTTTACATTTAAACGGGGAAGACCTTTGAAGCCGAATTCTTATCGAGATACAGCGTCCAGTCAGCATGTGTCTTTAAAAGTGTGGCAGGGGTATTGTTGTTCACCTTCTCGGTCAAAGTCTTATAAACCGCCTCGGCCTTGACTTCATGCGGCACCACCGAAATTATCTTTTTGCACTGCAGAATGCGGTAGCAGGTCATCGAGACGGCGTGTTTCGGCACATCCTCAACAGTCGGGAACCAGCCCTCACGCACCTGCTGACGCTTGCATGCGTCGTCGAGAGCAACTATGTGATAGGCCTCTTTTGTGACAAAGTCTGCGGGCGGGTCGTTGAAAGCAATATGACCGTTCTCGCCGATGCCTATTACGCCGAGGTCGATTTCATTTTCAAGCAGCTTTTCGGTCACGGCCTTCATGTTCTCCTCACTGCCGTCAAGGAAGTATGCGTTTTTCAGATTTATCTTTGAGGCAAAACGCTCCTTCAAATACTTCCTGAAGCTCGCAATATGCGTCTCCTCAATGCCCACATACTCGTCAAGGTGGAACATCTCAACCTTGTCCCACTCAACACCCAGCTCTAACAAAGCCTCAAACATCTGAAGCTGTGAAGCGCCCGTCGAGAGAACTATTCTTGCATTTCCCTTCGCTTCAATCGCCTCGTTTATTACCTGCGCAATATGCTCTGCTGCGGCTGAGCCCAATGCATTTGCATTTTCGCTTACTACAATTTTCATAATATCATCCTTCATGCTTTTTTAAAAAATACCCGAACGCTGACGGATTATCATCACCTGATGCGTAATACCGATTTCCGAGTCGGAGCTTACAAGAATCGTATTCTCACCCTTTGCCAGAACAACATCGTTAAAGACGAATATTCCGTTCTCAGAGTGCAGAACCCTGCTCTTTTTATCCTTGCCGTTCACGGTAAGTCTCAGGTCTTTAAGGTTAGAGTAAACCCTTATGTCGGTCTTTCTCTTTGTCCTCATCGAGCCGTCCTTTTCGGCTATGTAGATGAATTTAAACTTAGACCACTTCGCCTTTAAGAGATAGAAGCTGTCACGCCTTAACTGCCTGTCGTAGCTTAGAATACCCGTGTCTGAAAGCTCCACATTCTCAGGGTAGCCGTTTATAGCCTGCGGTGCGGCCGGCTTTGCTTCAGGCTCTGCCTTCTCGGGCTCAGCCTCAACCTTTTTCGGCTCTGCCTTCTCATCCTCAGCCGTTTCAGGCTCGGCGGCTTCTTCCTCAGGTGCGCTTTCTTCGGCTTCTTCTGCTTCTTCGGCAGCTTCTTCACCTCCGGCAGCTTCCTCTGTTTCTTCAGCCTCGGCTTCCGCCTCCTCAGGGACTTCCTCTACGTCAGCCTCCTGTTCCTTTACTTCCTGTGCTTCTTCGGCAGCAGGCTCGGCAGCAGGCTCCTCGGTCGGCTCTTCTGCCGGGATTTCATCCTCGGTTATCTCAAACTCGGTGCCAGTCTCGCCCGTGCGCTTTGCAAAGTCAAACAGCGGGCCGGCAAAGGCGCCCCAGATAAAGACCCTTTCGGCAGCGCCCGCAAAGGCCTGCTCAAATAGAATGTTTGCGCTCTCCTTAGGCTCTGCGTCGATTGTAAGAGAAACGGAAACCGGCAAATCGGGAGCGGCCTCGTTAAGTGCCTCCAGTGTCCTCAAAGCCCTCTCGGAAGAATACTTGTCCTTTAAAGTTATATCCGCATTAAAGGCGGAGACGCTCAAGGGGAATACGGGCGCATCAGCGTCAATGTATTCCGTGAAAATGCAGGTCCTTGTCTTGTCAAGGGACTTTGCGAGCTTCGCAAGCTCCTCAGCAAGAGTAAAGGCCACGGAACTGTCACCGGCGGACCATTTCGGGCAGTTAATGCCCCATGCGATAATGCAGGGATGGTTGTAATACTGCTTGATAAGCTCAGTCAGCTGCTGACGGGCGTTTTTAAAGGCGGGGGAGTTCTTGCCTATATTGTTGCCGAAGGGGATTTCGAGCCATACGGCAATGCCCTCGCTGTCGCAGTAGTCAAGCAGACGCTCGTCGGGCGGGTAGCAGTTAAGCCTTACGGCGTTGACGCCCAGCTCCTTTAATATCTGAATATCACTCTTTAGCTGCTCGTCAGAGGCTGCAAGTCCCGTCTTAGCCCTGTCCTGATACATGGACACGCCCTTGATATCGGTTCTTGTGCCGTTTAAGAAGAAGCCGCAGCTTTTTATCTCAATGCTTCTGATTCCGAAGGGAATATCTATCTGGTCAAGTACCACGCCGTCACGGATAAGCTGCGCCCTCATGGTGTAAAGATAGGGCGAAGCGGTGCCGTTCCAGAGGCTGGGATTGTGTATTCGCATAATAGCCTCTGCCTGCTTCGGGTGTGCCGTAGCGGTGCCCACCGCATTGTCGGCAGAGTCGTATATGGTAAAGCTTACAACGTCATAATTTATCGGGTTGGAGATGTTAGCGGCGACAGCCACAAGAGCATCCGAGCCGGACATTTTGGAGGATATAAACACGCCCTTAGAGCCGTCCTCATCAAGTGCAAAATGAGTCTTGCCCGACACGATAAGATTAACATCCCTGTAAATGCCGCCGAAAACCGCAAAGGAGGGATTGACGGGGCAGTGGCGGCCTCTCTCCGTGCTGTCCGTAAGCAGGGTGATAACATGGTTTCTTCCCGGTGTCACAAAATCGGTGATTTCAAAGCAAAAGGCCGTATAGCCGCCCTCATGCACGCCCACCTTCTTAGAGTCTATGTAAAGCTCAGACAAAGGCCCTGCGCCCTTAAACTCAAGGAAGAGCCGAAAGCCCGAAAGCTCCAGCGGCACGGGCAGCTCACGCTGATAGCAGTATCTGCCCCTTGTGTTGGAGCCTCTGCGCTTTAAATCATATATATTCCAGGTATGCGGAACGGTAACGCTCTCCGCATTTTCGGGTATGGACGAAAAGTTCTGCGGAACCACCATTGAAAAAAACCAGTTGCTGTTAAGCTTAACACTCCGCTTCATTAACAAAACCTCCACTCATTATCTCAAACCAACAAAACCAATCTTTTTCATAACCTTGCTTAAGGTGCGCTCTGCACGAGCTGCGGCCTTCTCAGCACCCTGCGCCATGGACGAGAGAATATACTGCCTGTCGTTTATTATCCTGTCAAACTCGGCTCTGAAGGGCTTTAATTCC
>JAAYOZ010000029.1 GCA_012520115.1 Clostridiales bacterium
AGGTCATTTCGCCGACGGTAAAGCCCTTTTCACCGTCCTTATAAAGCTGCGGCAGGGTAGACTCGCAGATATAATCAAAGTCATTTTGAGTAAATAAAAGCCACTGGGTAATTCGGGCGAAATTATCATCTAAATCCTCTCTTAATCCGATGCTGCTTTGGGCGTCGGCGTAAATCAGCCAGTATGATTCAATCGGATGAATCACGCCGATTTTTACGACAGGCTTGCCCCTTGTCATGGCGGTATTCACTCTTGCATAGTGGTCCTCGATATAGGGGTATTCCTTATACCACGGGGACTGATAGCCGATACAGGCAGGGTAATCCCTTTTTGAGGAGCCCTTCATTGACATCCAGGTCAGGTGGGGGACTCTAAGGGTAACGCCGAGAGCCGCCTGCCAGTCGCCCTGGAATTTATGCCCTCTGAAGTCATAATCCCAGCCCGTGACGCCGTAAAGCTCCGACATCATGGCCTCTCTGCCGAATTGATTCTTTGCGGACTGACATTGCTTGGCGGTGTTGTACTCCATCCATTCGCAGAGCATGTCAATGCCGGGAATGTGAAAGCTCCGGTAAGCCCTCATGGCTTCGCCTATTGACCTGGTCTGACTTTCAAGGGTGGGCTCCGAAACCATGTGACCCGTAAAGCTTATGCCGTTTTCACTGCACCATTTGTATATATTATCGACAAATGCGTTCGTAAACTTTTCGCATACATGGTCGAGGAAAAGATAGCGGATTCTTGAATAGTCCTGCCCTACGGGATTCCAGAACATCTCTGGCAAAACCTCCTTTAATGAATAACCTGTCGCACTTTCAAAGCTTTCGGGCAGGTCTGTTGTCCACGGGCAGACACCGTCATCGTCCGAAAAGGGCGAGGGGAGGGCGACATACTTTTTGAAACTGGGTTCATCCGTAAAAATAGCCGGGTGGGTTGTGCCGAACTTATCGCCCACATGCTTTTTATAGGCTTCATAGGTAATCTCTAAAAACTTATCAACTGCTTCCTTGCAGAGTGAATCGACCCTTGTCTGATAATTGTACCTTTCCGAAGGACGCGAGGCCTCCACATAGGCGTATCTTTTAAATCCGACCGCCTCTTCATCCTCGTCTATAACCCTTGATGAAACAAGCCCGCCGTCGTCGCTCAGAATGATGTCATAGCAGGCAAAAAGGTATGTAAGCCCCTTTTCGACTGCCTCATCCTTCGGGTCAGCCGGGAGCTTTCTTGTGGTAAAGCGAAGGCATTTTTCTCTGTACTTTGGATTCTTTGTTACAAAGCCGCCCGCATAGCCCGAGGGCCATCTGTCCTCGTCATAGAGATAGGCGAGCATGTCCTCTTTTTCGGCCTTTTGCTGGCAGAACTTAATAAAGTCCATAAACTCATCGGAAAGATAGGGAGTCTGAAGTCCCGCTCGCACGTGCATATGAAAGCCACCGAAGCCCATATCCTTCAAATCAATGATTTCCTTTTCCAATAAGCCTTTCGTCAGTTTGCAGTTCCATGACCAGAAAGGCGCGCCTCTGTACTCTGATGTAGGATTCTTAAACAAGGCCGTATCCAGTTCTTTGGCACGGTTTTTTTGATAAAGCATAACACCACCTCAGGTGTATTATATAACAAAGGAAGTATATTACAACAGCTAAAAATAATTATCTAATCAATCGGTTTTCGGTTGTTTTTAAGCTTGGTTACTGTTATAATGTTTTCGATATGGATAAAGTTAGGAGGGCAAATATGCAAAAGGAGCATATTTTCCGCAGTGCGTTTTTAGGCGGATTCAACAGAGAGGATGTTCTTAGGTACATAGAGGAACAGAAGCTCAATGAAGCACAGCTTATTAAGAAAATGACGGAAAAGGAAGAGGAGTTTAAAGCACTGCTCTCTCAGAAGGAGGCAGCCTTTAAGGAGGCCTTAGCCGAAAAGGACCATGCACTGAAGGATGCGGATGAGAAGATCAACCGTTTGCATGCGGATATCGCAATAGCCCTCAAGGAATGCGAAAGGCTCAAGGCCGAGAGCGATAAGAAGGAGGCCGTCGCCCAGCAACTTGGCAAAGCGATTATCGATGCGAGGGAGTATTCCGACCAGCTCATAGCAAGGTCAAAGCAGGAGGCAAAGCGCATTGATGACGCAACCGCAAAAACGGTTGATACCGTCAGCCAGAAGATAAACGAGCTTGAAACCGATATCAGCAAGACCGCAAGGCAGTTTGCCACAGCCTTTAACGCTCTGCTTGATGAACTTGAGGAGCTGAAGGAATCTTTAGGCGGCATTAATAAGCCTGATGAAATCGAGGGACAAAAGAGCATTGATGCCGTGAAGGACAATATTTTCGATAATTCCAAATCGCTTTAAGGATTGAAGGGAATGACTGTTTACCATATAAACACAAAAGAGCTTGCTGCTTTCGCTGATAAGCTCAAAGCAGGGGACAGGGTATTCTTGAGCGGTACGGTATATACCGCAAGGGACGCCGCACATAACAGAATAAAGAAGCTGATAGAGAACGGTCAGAGCCTGCCCTTTGATATTAATGGAGCCGTCATTTATTACGCCGGCCCCACTCCCACAAGGGACGACGGGCAGATAGGCAGCTTCGGCCCCACCACCTCATCAAGGATGGACAGTTTCACGCCCATGCTGCTCGACAAGGGTCTTGCCGCAATGATAGGCAAGGGCGACAGAAGCGACGAGGTTTACGACGCAATTAAAAGAAACAAGGCAGTGTATTTCTGTGCAGTCGGCGGAGCGGGCGCTCTTGCGTCAAAGTGCATAAGCTCTTTAGAGGAGATTGCCTTTTTTGAGCTCGGCTGCGAATCCGTAAAAAAGCTGACTTTCGATGAATTCCCGCTGGTTGTCGGAATTGACGCATGCGGCGGCTCGGTATTCAGAAAATCATAAAATATTTACGCTTGTATTCAATATTGTTTTAAACCTTAGGAAGCAACATACTCATAGAATAGTAACTACTGTTCGGAGTGATGCGAATGCTTCCTTTTGATATTAAATCGGCATTTCAGGGCGGACCGCTATCAGTTATCGCTATGCTGCTTATTACTGCGGTTATTTTTGTGAACGGCTGGACGGACGCTCCGAATGCTATTGCCACCTGCATTTCGACTCGCTCGCTTACTCCCGCAAAGGGCATATTACTGGCTTCATTCATGAATTTTGCGGGCGTTTTCATAATGTCCGTAATAAACCGCTCCGTCGCCGAAACGGTCTTCGGAATAGCAAGCTTCGGCGATGATTCAAAAGTTGCGATAGCGGCCCTTTGCGCCGCACTGTTTTCGATTGTAATCTGGGCGGTTGTCGCCTGGTTCTTCGGCATACCCACAAGCGAAAGCCACGCTTTAATTGCCGGCATAACTGGCGCTTCCTTCGCCGTCTTCGGCAGCTTTGACGGAATAGGCACCGCCGAATGGAAAAAGGTGCTTTTCGGCATCGTACTTTCCGTATTTGTCGGCTTCTCTCTGGGCTTTATAATTGTAAGCATAACCCGCATTATTATCAGGCGGTTTTCGCTTAAAGGCACGTCGGGAGCTTTTGCATTTTTACAGGCCTTGTCCTCCGCCTTCATGGCTTTTATGCACGGGGCGCAGGACGGGCAGAAATTCATAGGAGTCTTTATCCTCGGCGTTTACATAGCGGGCGGCAGAACACATACGGGAGAGTTTCATATTCCACTGTGGCTTATGGTTTTTACCGCTCTGATAATGAGCTTCGGCACCGCAACGGGCGGTTACAGAATCATTAAGTCAGTAAGCATGGACATGGTAAGACTTAAAGCTTATCAGGGCTTTTCGGCCGACCTTGCCGGCTCTGTTTCGCTGCTTTTGTCCTCCTTTGCGGGGCTGCCCGTCAGTACAACTCAGGCAAAGACCGCCGCCATTATGGGAGTGGGCGCCTCAAAGGGACTTCGCTTTGTAAACTGGCGCATTGCAGGCAATATGCTTGTCACATGGCTTCTGACCTTTCCGGGCTGCGCTTTTATCTCATATTTAGTCACTAAGCTGTTCTTTATTTTGATAAGTTAAGCTTTTGGCAGCTTCAAAATAACAGACGGTGGTGATAGTGTGAGAAAAAGATCAAATTACATAGATTCATTAAGAGAATTAACAGGTATCTTACGGCTTGAAACAGAGGATATAATAAGAATCTGTGATTTCAGTGCCGAACAGCGCTTCTTCAGTAAAAACAGCGATGAACTTTTGCATAATGCTGACAACCTGTTACGCAGAATAATCCTGAATATAACCAGGGAACTGATTCTTGATATTGAAAAGGATGACGTGGCTTTTATTGCGCTGCAGCTAAGGGATATCGAAACACTTCTTTTATCTTTTAAAAGCAGCATTTTATATGCTTCAAAAGCGTCATTTCAGTACAAACCGCTGCTTTCTGCGCTGTCAGACTCTCTTAATACCCTTGATGATGTGTTCTCAATGCTTTCCGGCGTGAAAAAGAACAGCGCAAGGATAAATGAGCTTTGCCTTACCTTAACGGAAAGCCTGAACGAAAAACAAATTGAGCTATTAAAGTCCGCCACAGCTCAACCGGTCTTAATAGAGACAATAAAGTCAGTTAAAAATATAGCGGAGCGGGTCATATTCGCCGTTCTGCGTGTCACGTAAGCAAATATAAAGGGGAAAACAATGAATTCGGAAATCTTTTTACAGCTTAGAAGAGAAATTATAAAAAAAGAGTTCTCAAGAATGAACGATAAGCAATTTGAGGCTGTTGTCGAGACGGAAGGCCCGCTGCTGATTCTTGCGGGCGCAGGCAGCGGCAAGACCACCGTGCTTGTAAACAGGATTGCAAACGTCGTCAAATTCGGCAAGGCTTATAATTCATCATACCTTTGCAGACCCGTAACCGAGGATGACATTGAAAAGGCTCAGAGGGTTCTGGCAGGCGACAGGCATGCATTTGAAGACATAGCGGATTTGCTCTCCGTCAGTCCCGCAAGGCCGTGGGAAATCCTTGCCATTACCTTTACAAATAAGGCCGCAAACGAGCTGAAGGAAAGGCTCTCGCTTATGCTCGGCGCACAGGCAGAGGAGATATGGGCAAGCACCTTCCATTCCGCCTGCGGCAGGATTCTGCGCCGTGAAGGAGAGCTATTAGGCTATTCGAGCCACTTTACGATTTACGATACGGACGACTCAAAGCGTCTTATTAAAGAGGTTCAAAACTACCTCGGAATCGACGACAGGTATATTCCCCACAAATCCATACTTTCCGCAATCGGCAGGGCTAAGGATTCGTTGCTTGGCCCCAACGAGTATCTGGCTTCGGTGGGCAGTGATTTCAGGCTTCAGAAAGTCGGACAAGCCTATGCTGAGTACCAGAAGCGCCTTAAAAAGGCCGACGCAATGGACTTTGACGATATGGTCGCAAATACGGTAAAGCTCTTTGAGCAGCACCCCGAAGTGCTCGAAAAATACAGCCGCAGATTCAGATACATTGTTGTGGACGAGTATCAGGACACAAGCCATGCACAGTACCGCCTTGTAAGCCTGCTGTCAAAGGCATGGAACAATATCTGCGTCGTGGGCGACGACGACCAGAGTATATATAAGTTCAGAGGCGCAACTATTGAAAATATTCTTAATTTTGAAAATCATTATAAAGACGCAAAGCTCATTAGGCTTGAGCAGAACTACCGTTCGACTCAGAACATACTCAGTGCTGCAAACTCGATTATAGCGAACAACAAGGGCAGAAAGGGAAAAAGCCTCTGGACTCAGAATAATTCCGGCGACAAGGTTTCGGTTGTTGTATGCGCCGACGAGACGGACGAGGGTACCTTTGTCGCAGATGAAATAATCAACAGCTCCGCCTCGGGCAGAAAATGGAGCGACCACGCCATACTTTACAGAATGAACGCCCAGTCAAACAGCTTCGAGCGTCCCTTGACAAGAGCGGGTATTCCGTACCGACTTATAGGCGGCCACCGCTTCTTTGAAAGAAAAGAGATAAAGGACGCACTGTCTTATCTTGCCGTGGTTGCAAATCCCGCCGATGAAATAAGGCTCAGAAGAATAATAAATGAGCCGAAAAGGGGCATAGGGGAAGCGAGCCTTAATAAGGCGACCGAAATTGCCTCTGCATTAGGTCTCGATTTGTTCTCGGTTATTAGCAACGCATCGGACTATCCCGCCTTATCTAAGGTCTCAAACAGGCTGCTTGCCTTTGCTTCATTTATAAAAGAAATGTCGGAGCTTTCCGAATCGGTACCCGCCCATGAGCTGTTCCTGACGCTGATGGACAAGTCCGGCTATTTAAATTCTTTGGAAAACGACCCCGAAACCTATGCAGACAGAATGGCAAACCTTCAGGAGCTGCATTCTAATATTGTAAGATTTGAAGAGGAAAATCCGGAATTCGGAATCCCCGAGTTCCTTGAAGATGTCGCTTTGATGAGCGATATCGACAACTACAACGCAGACGCAGACGCCGTTGTAATGATGACGCTGCATTCCTCAAAGGGTCTCGAATTCCCCCTTGTCTTTATCGGGGGAATGGAGGAGGGCATTTTCCCCGGTCGCCAGTCAATATTTGACCCGGAAGAAATAGAAGAGGAAAGACGCCTTGCCTATGTGGGTGTCACAAGGGCGAAGGAAAAGCTGTACCTGACACGGGCAAAGACAAGAATGCTTTACGGCAATACAACGCATAACCTGCCCTCAACATTTATAAATGAAATTGACCCTGAGTATGTTGAGGAGGCTTATACTAAACGTGCGTCCGGCAGTGCCTCGCTTTACAGCTCATACTCTGGCTATGGGGTTGGCTATCAGTCCTTCGGCGGCTATGAGGCTGAAAGCTCAAACACAAACCCTGCCGCCAATACTGCTAATTTCTCCGGCAGCTCATCTTTTGTCAAGAGCAGAACAGAAACAAATAAAGAGCCGCTCGACTCATATAAGGCGGGCGACTCTGTTAAGCATAAAAAGTTCGGCATGGGTGTTGTTGTAAGCGCCGAACCTGTGGGCAACGATATATTGTTGGAGGTTGCGTTCATGGAGTCCGGCACAAAAAAGCTGATGGCAAGGGCGGCAAGGCTCGAAAAGCTGTAAGCCTTATTGCGTAAACGGTGTTCTGATACCAATTAGCCTCAGGTTGTCGAGCTGCTTAGTCTGATTATATCTGTAAATGCTCAGAATTAAGCCGATTCCGAGGTAAACACTAAGATTTGAGGAACCGCCTGCGCTGAAGAAGGGCAGCGTGATTCCCACAACGGGGAAGAGCTTTAAGGCCATACCGATGTTGATTATAACCTGTGCGGCCAGCATTATTGCCATTCCGTAGCACATGTTAGAAGTCGAATTGTCCCTTGATTTCTTGCCTGTATTGATTATTCTTGCTATAATGAGCGTAATGAGGACGATTGCGGTAATAGCACCGACAAAGCCCAACTCCTCACCGATTACGGAGAAAATCATGTCGTTCTGATTTTCGGGCACGAGCGAGCTTTGGGTGTATGTACCCTTAAACAGACCGCTGCCCCAGAATCCGCCGGAGCCGATGGCCTTAATGCCCATGTCCTGCTGATAGATGACCGCAGGATAAAGCTCAGGGTAGAACAGCGCCAATATCCTGTTTTTCTGCAGGTCCTTTAAAGCGTAAATCCAGACCAGCGGCGAGATTGCGGCTACGATTGCGGCTCCTGCCGCAAAGTACCTCAGCTTTACACCGGCCATAAACATCATGCCGACAAACATTAATATAAAGATGAGTGCGGAGCCTGCGTCGCCGGTGATAATAACGAGCAGAACGGGGATTGCAGCATGAACGCACAGCAAAAACATTGTTCCCAGCTTGTCCAGAGTGTCCTTTACGGCATCAAGGTGAAAGCCGAAGGTTATAATAAATCCGATTTTGACTAATTCCGAGGGCTGAAGGTAAAAGCCCGTATCGCCTATAACAAGCCATGAGCGGGCATCGGGTCTTGCGGGCGGCGCCTTGCCCCAGATAAGCGTTACAATCATAATTCCGACGCAGAACAGACCAATCAAGGGCCACAGCTTTATTATAAATTCATAGTCGAGCAGGGAAATAACGATTGCAAAGACAAGTCCTGCGCCCACGGCTATGAGCATGGTTCTGAAGTCCCTTGAAAACACAGCTCCGTCACTTAAGGTTGGCTTTGTTGCGCTGTAAACCATCAAAAGCCCGTATGCCGATGTGACGGTACACAGGACAAGCAGGAATTTATCTGTTTCACGAATGAATTCTTTTATAAAGTTAATAATCCTGTACATTTAATACCTCTTTAAGGGGTTGTGCTTTTAATCTTGCAAAAAGATTATAATGCCAAAACAACTTATTAGCAAGAGAAGTTTAATTAAGAGTGATGTAATGAGAGAGTTTTTTTCAAACAGCGAAAAGGAGACAGAGATAATAGCCGAGAAAGTCGCAAAGGATTTTTCAAACTGCGGCGTTGTAGCCTTTAGGGGCGGCATGGGCATGGGCAAGACCGCCTTTATTCGTGGGCTTGTAAGAGGGCTTAACAACAGTTCCTTTGTCAGCAGCCCGACCTTTGCCATTGTGAACGACTACGGCGGCAAGCCTCATGTTTTTCATTTTGATATGTACAGGGTCAACACCTGGGACGATTTATACTCCACAGGCTTTTTCGATTATATGGATAACGGCAGCCTCCTTTTGATAGAATGGAGCGAAAATATTGAAGAGGCACTGCCGGAAGAAACAGTTTATATTGAAATCGAAAAGGGAGAAGCGGAGAATCAGAGGATAATCAGAATTTACGGGAAGGATTTTTCACTTGAAGGTATTAGGAATTGAAACATCTGCCCTTTCGGCAAGCGCCGCACTGACCGAAAACGGCAAGGTATTAAGTGAGGCGTATATAAACATCGGGCTTACCCATTCACAGACGCTGATGGGGCTTATTGATGACTGCCTGAAAAGCGCAGGCACTGCAATATCTGATATTGACGCAATAGCCGTCGCCTCCGGTCCCGGTTCATTTACGGGCATCAGAATAGGAATCGCCACAGCAAAGGGACTTGCAGAGCCGAATAATATCCCCTGTGTATCAGTTTCAACGCTTAATGCTATTGCATACCCGCTTTCAACATCAAATTGCATAGCCTGTGCCGTTATGGACGCACGCTGCAATCAGGTTTATACAGCCGACTTTTTGTGTAAAGACGACATTGAAAGACTTTGCAAGGATTCGGCAATAAGCCTTGACGAGCTTCAAAAAAGGCTCGCCTCATACAGCGATTATCCCGTAATTCTTATAGGCGACGGAGCAGAGGTTTCTTACAAATATTTATCCGAAAAATACCCCGAGCTGAATGTCAGAATAGCAAACAGCGGTATCAGGTATCAAAGGGCTTCTTCCGTTGCATTAATCGGCGAAGAGCTTGTAAAAAGCGGCAAGAGTATTGACGCAGGCGAGCTGGTTCCCGTATATCTGCGGCTGTCACAGGCGGAAAGAGAGCTGAAAAGGAAAACGGCTTTACAGGGTTAAGTTAATTCCTTTACAGGATGCAATAATAAATCTGAACGGAAAGGTGACAAGTATGATTGCTTTAGGTACTGACCACGGCGGATTTCATCTCAAAGAGGCGGCTAAGGAATTCTTGAAAGAAAAGGGAATTGAGTTTATCGACTTCGGCATCTATGAAGGCGAAACGGCGGACTATCCCGATATTGCGTCGGTGGTATGTGAAGCAATTCAGAGCGGCAAGTGTGAGTGCGGCCTGCTTTTCTGCGGCACGGGAATCGGTATGTCCATTGCTGCAAACAAGCATAAGGGCATTCGTGCGGCCTGCTGCTCCGACTATTTCAGCGCAAAATATACCCGCATTCACAACGATGCAAATGTACTGTGCCTCGGCGGCAGAGTAGTGGGTGCAGGCCTTGCCCTCGAGCTTATCGACGCATTTTTAGGCAGTGAATTTGAGGGCGGCAGACACGCAAGAAGAATCGATAAAATAACCGAAATAGAAAACAAAAACTAAGTCAAGACAGGAGTTATATATGGAGGAGTTCGTAAATCAGGGAAAGCAGGTGCAATGGTTCCCGGGGCATATGGCAAAAACCTTAAGGCAGCTTAAAGAGCTTATGCCTAAGGTTGATATTGTCGTGGAAATCCTGGACGCACGAATTCCCGAAAGCAGCAGAAATCCCGAGCTCCCCTCAATAGTCGGCAATAAACCGCTCATCATCCTGCTCAATAAATCTGACCTTTCTGACCCGGACATCAATAATCAATGGGCGCAGTATTACAAAAGGCAAGGCATTCCGGCCTTGCTTGTTGACTGTAAAAGCGGTAGGGGCTTAAAGCAGTTTACCGACACATTAAGGAGCGTTTCAAAGCCCATTCGTGACCGCAACTCGGAAAAGGGCATGCCGGGCAAGCCCGTGACCGTGCTTGTTGCCGGAATCCCGAATACAGGCAAGTCCTCATTTATCAACAAAATGGCGGGCAAGACTAAGGCCAAGGTCGAGGACAGGGCAGGCGTAACAAGGCAGAATCAGCGATACACCATAGACAAGGGCATTGATATGATTGACACTCCCGGTGTGCTTTGGCATAAATTTGAGGACCCCGCAGTCGGCGAGAAGCTCGCATTCACCGGCGGAATCAAGGACGTAATCCTCGATATTGAAACCCTTGCCTCAAAGCTCTTAACCGTTCTGGCGGAAATCTGCCCCGAAAGGCTTGCCGAAAGATACAAGCTGCAAGACTTTGAGGGTCTTTCGGGCTTTGAGCTTCTGAATATGCTCGGCAGAAAAAGAGGAATGCTTTTAAGCGGCAATGAGGTTGACACCGAAAGGGCTGCTATCACTCTGATTGACGAGTTCAGGGGCGGCAAACTCGGCAGGATTTCTTTGGAAAAACCCGTGAATTAAACTTCGGAGGTAAAAATGGTAAGTCTTGAACTCGAAAACTCCTTCAGAAAAGACGGTTTTAACATAATATGCGGCGTTGATGAAGCCGGCAGGGGACCTCTTGCGGGTCCTGTTTTTGCGGCTGCGGTAATTCTGCCTGCGGATTGCCCCGACATCGGCGTTGATGATTCAAAAAAGCTCACCGAAAAGAAAAGGGAGCTTCTATTTAATAAAATTACCGAACTTGCCGTAGATTTTTCTATCGCTTACGTCAGCGAGGCGGAGATTGACGAGATAAACATCTTAAACGCAGCAATGCTTGCCATGAGAAAGGCCGTTGCCGGGCTTAAAATCACGCCCGACATTGTGCTTGTGGACGGCAACCGCTGCCCCGAAACGGGACTTGAAGAAAAATACATAATCAAGGGCGATTCCATTTCAATGTCCATTGCGGCGGCATCGATTCTTGCAAAGGTCAGCCGTGACAGGTATATGAGGGTTCTGGACGAGGCTTACCCCGAATACTGCTTTTTAAAGCATAAGGGCTACGGCACTGCGCTGCACTATCAGATGATTGAAAAGTACGGTATATCTCCCGTACACAGAAAGACATTCTTAAAGAAGTTGGTCAAGTGATATGGACAACAGAAGATTGAAGGGCGCTCTGGGCGAGCAGGCTGCGGCAAGGTACCTCAGAGAAAAGGGCTATGAGCTGATAAGCGCAAATTATAAGACTAAGTTCGGCGAAATAGACATAATCGCAAAGAAGGACGATTATATTGTATTTGTTGAGGTTAAGACCCGCCAGCTAAATACTCTGGTCGCCCCGTATCTTGCGGTCAACGAGGTCAAACAGAAGAAAATAATCCAGACCGCCTCAAGCTTTATTAAGTCAAACCAGCAATACTCTAAATTCAGCTACCGATTTGACATAATAGAGATTTTCACCGACGGTCTGAAGGTAGTCAATGTCAATCATCTGGAAAACGCCTATATTCCGCTAAAGAGAAATAAGCTGTTCTATTGAGGTGAAAAAAGTGAAATACTTTGATTTGCACTGCGATACGATAACAGAGCTGCATAAGAAAATTGAGCCATTAAAAGAGAACAGTCTGCACATTTCTCTTAACAGGGCAGGATGCTTTGAAGCATACACGCAGGTATTCGCAATTTTCATTCCCGACACTTTAAGGGGAAAGGCCGCTGTCGATTATTTTGACGAGGTCTGCGACTATTATGAGGCACAGCTTTCTCAGAATAAGGATTTAATCGCTGCATATCAGGATACCGAAAACAGAACAAGTCAAAGGGCGATTTTAGCTGTCGAAGGGGCTGCCGCGGCGGCGGGAACAACTGATGGTCTGCACCACCTTTATAATAGAGGAGTAAGGCTGATTACCCTTACATGGAACGGCGACAACGAGCTGGCAAGCGGCTGTTTTTCCGAGAACGATACGGGCTTTACGCCCTTCGGCAGGGAATTTGTCAAGGAAATGGAGCGGCTTAATATGGCCGTCGATGTTTCACACCTCTCCGACAAAGGCTTCCGGGAGGTGGCCTCTTTTGCCGAAAAGCCCTTTATCGCAAGCCATTCCTGCTGCCGCATTGTTGACAACCCATATGCTCAGAAACGCAATCTTACCGACGAGCAGATAAAGCATATAGTCTCTATCGGCGGCATTATAGGCATTAACTTCTGTACGGCCTTTCTCGGCTGTGACGAAAATGACGGCTTTGAGGCGGTTTACAGGCATATCTGTCATGCACTTAATCTTGGTGCCGAAAAAACACTTTCAATCGGCAGCGATTTTGACGGCTGCAATGTCCCTGCAAATCTTGACCGCATTGAAAAGGTTCCACAGCTTTATTCATACCTGCTATCAAGGGGAATCGATAAGGCCTTGCTCGATGACATTTTCTTTAACAATGCCGAAAGGTTCTTTACTAAGCTCTTAACCGATTAAAAAAAATCGCCCCGCTTATCTCAAGCGGGGTGTCTTTATGCAAAGAGCTTTGATTGTTCAACGGCGATTTTGTCGCAGCGTTCGTTTTCCGGGTGACCGTCGTGACCCTTTATCCAGATGAATTTAACCTTGTGCTTTTCTATTTCGGCAAGTAAAGCCTCCCATAAATCCGGATTCAATGCGGGGGAGTTGTCGGAGCGCTTCCAGCCCTTTCGCTTCCAGCTTAATGCCCAGCCCTTAGTCACGGCATCTGCGACATATTTTGAGTCGGTATAGACTTCAACCTCGCAGCTTCTTTTCAGTGCCTTCAGCCCCTCAATGACTGCTGTCAGCTCCATGCGGTTGTTTGTCGTATTTGCTTCTCCTCCGCTGAGTACCTTTTCATGCTCGTTGTATTTAAGAATTGCGCACCAGCCGCCCGGACCCGGGTTCACGGAGCAGGCTCCGTCCGTATATAGTCTGACAATATTTTTCATATCTGTACCTCTTAACTCATTGTAAAAATATTCTAACATATTAAGCTTTGATTTCAAGCATATTTTGATTTTGGCTGTTTAATTTATATTCTCACTGGCAATAATATGAAAGGAAAAAATCAGAGCTTCCATGTAAACGGAAGTGAAGTTGAGGAGAATATAAATGAAAGCTGTTATTATGGCGGGCGGCGAGGGTACACGTTTAAGGCCGCTTACCTGCAACCTTCCGAAGCCTATGGCACGGGTGTTCGGCAGACCTGTGCTTGACTATATTGTCGATCTGCTAAGCGTTCAGGGCTTTGACGAAGCCGTGATAACGCTTAAGTACATGCCCGAATATATAAACGACTACATTGAGGATAATGACGGCGTCAGAATGAAATTGAAGGGTGTTGTAGAGGAAGGCGCTTTAGGCACTGCAGGAAGCGTAAAGAATGCCGCCTCTGATTTCACCGAGCCCTTCCTTGTTATCAGCGGAGACGCAATCTGCGACTTCAATTTAAGGGACGCCTTTAATCATCATGTTGAGAATAAATCCCTCTTTACGATTGTAGGAACGAGGGTAGCCGACCCCCGTGAATACGGTCTTATTAACAGCAGCCCCGACGGCAGGATATTGAGCTTTAGCGAAAAGCCCGGCTGGGGACAGATTACCACAAACCTTGCCAATACGGGCATATATATAATTAATCCTGAAGTGCTTGAGCTTATTCCCGAGGGACAGTTCTATGATTTTGCCCAGGACTTATTCCCCCAGATGCTCGCAAAGGGAATGGAGCTGAGAGTGTTTGAATCGGGCGGCTATTGGTGTGACATCGGTGACCTTGAGGCCTTCAAGCACTGTCACTTTGACATAATGACGGGGAATACGGGTATACTCCTGCCCTATAC
>JAAYOZ010000188.1 GCA_012520115.1 Clostridiales bacterium
AGCGCCCCCGCTCGGGGCAGGCGGAACAAGGGTTATACTTTACTTTTTCTTTCCTTTGCGTTCATAGAATATTTTAAGAATATTTGCAAAATTCCCTTTTATTCCTTCCTCTAAACCCTTATTATATTTGCAACAGAGAAAATAGAGAAAAAAGCGGAGTATGAAATGAACCTACCGAATAAGCTTACTATTATCAGAATGATTATCACCCCCGTATATTTAGCGGTGTTTTTGTGGGAGTCCTTGCCCTACCGTTTCTTTATCGCCGCCGCCATTTTTATCATAGGCTCCATAACGGACACCCTTGACGGCAGAATCGCAAGAAAGCACAACCTGATTACCAACTTCGGCAAGCTGGCTGACCCCTTGGCCGACAAGATGCTCACCACCGCCGCCCTGCTTGTGTTTATGAAGCTGGGGCTTTGCAGCATCTGGGTCATTATGATAGTGCTTGCAAGGGAGTTTGCGGTCACCTCCGTGCGCCTTGTGGCCTCCTCTCAGGGCGTCGTCATCCCCGCCAACAACTGGGGCAAGATTAAGACCGTGTCACAGATGGTCTTCTCCATTTTGATTATGATTCTCGGCGGCTTTAACGAGCTTAATATGCTGCCCGAAGCCTTTAACTTCCCGCTTGTGTCAAATATCCTGCTCTGGATAACTGCGGTGCTGACCATCATCTCCGGCGGCACTTACCTGTGGGAGAGCCGAAATCTGATTGACTACTCAAAATAAGTAAAAAGCGAAGCTTAAAGCTTCGCTTTTTTTAATTTTTCTCCAAATTTCTGTTTCCTCAAGCGGCTTAGTTGTGCTATAATTATCTACAATTGGGGGTAAATTTACAAGGGGGCGATGTTTTGTTTAAGGATAAGAGCAGACTCGTGAAAGCAAGCTTGTTCGCACCGGCGATTTTGGCATTCTTTGCACTCATTTTCACCTTGTTTACGCAATTCCAGTATTTTATCTCTTATCAGGCCAAGTTAACTTCGGAGGTGTTCAACATAGCGGAAATTGAAAGAACCGAAGGAGAAATCACCGTTATGAGCAGCAATGTCAGGTGTTTTTCCCCGTCGGATACAGGCAAGCGCAGTTGGTTTTACAGGGCTGACCTGCTTTTGCAGAATATCAGGGAAGCGGCTCCCGATATTATAGGCTTCCAGGAGGTCACGCCGATTCACTATTCGTACTTCCAGAAAAAGCTCGTCGGCTACGACAGTATCCTTACATACAGGGACGACAGTCTTATGTCGGAGGCCTGCCCCGTATTCTATCGGGCGGATGCCTTTGAGCTTATCGACAAGAACTCCTTCTGGCTGTCGGAGACTCCGGACGTCATGAGCAAGAGCTGGGGTTCCTCATGCCACAGAATCTGCAGCTACGCAATCCTTAAAGAGAAGGCAAGCGGCAGGGAGTTCATCGTTTTCAACACTCACCTTGACCATGTCAGCGAGCTGGCAAGGGTAAACGGCATTCAAGTGGTTCTGGACCATATCGCTCAGTTTGAGGGTAGACCGTCGATTCTTATGGGCGATTTTAACGCTTATGAGAACTCCGACACCTACAGGATGTCTATCGAGCACTTTGCCGATGCCCGCTATATCGCCGCCGAGACCACGGATATCGGTACCTTCCACGCCTACGGTCAGAGGACGCCGATTATCATTGACTATATCTTCGTAACGCCGAATGTATTTGAGGTAGAGAAGTTCGATGTAATATACAAGGACTACGACGGCGCTTACGCCAGCGACCACAACCAGCTTGTGGCTAAAATGCGTTTTGCGGATTAAGTTTTCTTAAAGGGCAGCTTAAGGCTGCCCTTTTTTTGCGCCAAAATCAGATGGTACAAAGAACATTATCATAGCAAACGGGCGGCAATGTTCGAAACTTGTCAAATCCGTCTTGATATTCTATTATCATACCCATATAATATATTTGTATTTTTAAGCAGAGGAGGATGAAGGTGACCGACCGCAGAATCAGAAAGACCAGGAGCAATATTTTTGCAGCCCTCAGCGCACTGCTTGCCCGGCGAGAGTCCCCGGACAGCATTTCCGTCACGGAGCTGTGCGAGAAGGCGGATATAAGCAAAAGCACCTTTTATCTGCATTTCATGGACATCTACGACTGCCGTGAGCAGTGGGCGGACGAGTATACGGACTCGCTTATCCAAAGCGCCGGCGGCTTTTTGTACGAGGATTTATTCAAAAATCCTAAGAAATTTGCCGAGGCCTTGGTAGACCTTGCGGACACGAACAAGCAGCTTTACAGGCAGCTTTCTCCAGAGCACACCGACCCGAAGCACGCTATCAACCTTAAAAAGCGGCTGATTGACAAGATAATCCAGAAAAACGAGTTCAAGCTTGAGACGCACCTTCGGGAGATTATGAACATCACCCTTCTTGTGGGCGGAATCTTCGACTTTTACGCCTACAACGCAGTCCCCGCCTCACGCCGGCGTGTTACCGACGAGATGGAGAACCTGATAAATGCCTGTGTTGCGGCTTTTCCTGCTGCAGGTAAAGAAATTTAAGACGGCGGGAGACAAAGTCAGGCTTTTGTCAGTCTTATTACCGCAGTTGAAATCATCCTTATTACATGTTAAAATGTCAAATATTGTAAGTAAACTCTTGAAAATTAATGGGAAGTTAGGAGTTTGAGATGTCAGAGTTAAAGAGTAAGTTCAACAACAGCCGATTCGCAAAAACAGTAAAGGCGAATAAATTCCCCCTTGTAAGCGGGTTTGCGGCGGGGATTATAATGCTGCTTGTCTACGCCGCCTTTTCGATGAAGCCCTTCGGGGACATCACCATACTGAGAATGGACCTTTATCACCAGTACGGCCCACTGTTCGCAGAGCTCTATGAGCGCATTGTCAAGGGCATGTCCCTTACCTATTCATGGACAAGCGGCCTCGGCTCGCCGTTTTTGGGCAACTATTTCAATTACCTTTCAAGCCCCCTTAACTTTATAATGCTTATTTTCGGACACAAGAACATGCCCGAGGCTATTGCCACGATGATTCTGCTGAAGGCTGTTTTCAGCGCCGTATTCTTTTCATATTACTTAAAGAAGTCAGTGGGCAAGGACAGCTATGCCACCGCCGCCTTCGGCGTTCTCTATGCCTTCAGCGCCTATTTCATAGCTTATTACTGGAATGTAATGTGGCTTGACGCAGTGGCGCTGTTCCCCCTTGTGATTCTCGGTATCGAGAGGATAATAAACAAGGGTAAGCCCATGATGTTCATAGCTTCGCTCGCCATTATCTTCCTTTCAAACTACTACATGGCCTATATGATATGCATTCTGGCCGTCATCTACTTCTTTTATTACTATCTGTCAAACTATTCTCTCGGCAAGAGATTTTTACTTTCGGGTGTTACCTTCGCCGCAAGCGGGCTTGCAGCAGCCCTTGTGCTTGCCTTTGCCCTTGTGCCGGTTTTCTTTATCTTAAAGGAAAGCTCCGCCACCTCCGGCACCTTCCCGAGTGAGTTTAAGTCATATTTCAAGATTTTCGACTTCCTTGCAAACCACCTTGCGGCTGTCGAGCCCACAATTCGTTCCAGCGGTAACGACGTGCTGCCCAATATCTACTGCGGAATCCTGCCGCTAATCCTCTTACCCCTTTATCTGTTCTCGAAGAAAATCAGCTTTAAGGAAAAAATCATGAGTACCCTTCTCATCGCTGTTTTCTTCTTCAGCTTCAACACAAACTATGCAAACTATGTATGGCACGGCTTCCACTTCCCGAACGACCTGCCCTACCGCTTCTCCTTTGCATATTCGTTTATTATCCTGCTGCTCTCTTACAAGGTCTTAGTAAGGCTTTATGAGTTCTCAAAGAGCACCGTAATGCTGTCCGGTGCGGCGCTGCTTGCCTTTGTGGTAATCGTTCAGGAGCTGGGTTCCAAGAACGTTGACGAAACGGTAATCTGGACGAGCATTGCTCTGACCGTACTCTTTGTAATTGTAATAGCACTTTTCAAGAACCCGAAGTACAACAGGTCTGCCCTCGCCATGCTTGTTCTGATAGCCGTCTGCACGGATGTGGTCGTTTCAGAGGGCCCGAACTTCTCAATGACACAGGCAAAGGCAAACTATGTGTCCGACTATGACGATTTCAAGACCGTCAAGAAAGCCCTTGACGAATACGACAAGACGCCCTTCTACCGCATGGAGCTGACGAATCTGCGTACCCGCATGGACAACAGCTGGTACTTCTATAACGGCCTGTCCGTCTTCTCCTCCATGGCAAAGCAGGAACTGTCCAAGCTCCAGAAGAAGCTGGGCATGTTCGGCAACAACATCAACAGCTTTACCTATAACATGCAGACGCCTGTCTACAATGCGGCCATGTCTCTTAAATATGTCGTGAACAATGACGACAAGATTGCGATAAATCCGAGGCTCTTAAAGGCCGTTCCGATACAGTCCAACGAAAAATTCAAGGCCTATGAGAACAACTACCAGCTGCCCCTTGCCTTTGGCGTAAGCGGCAGGCTGCTTGACTGGGACACCAATGAGGACGACCCGTTCAAGGTACAGTCCGACTTCTTCAGGCTCGCCACCGGAACACAGGACGTCTTCGAGTACCTGGCTCCCACGGTCGGCGACACCACAAACTTAGGCGATATTTCCGACAGCTCCGTTCAGAACGGCAGCTTCGCATACAGGAAAACAAACAGCAGTGATGACGCATCCTTTACCCTTGAAATTCAGATTACCAAGCCGCAGAATGTTTATCTGTTCTTCAAATGCTCCGGAGCGGAAAAATATCTGATTTCAAGCACCGCCTTTTCAAAGACCAAGAGCTTTGACCGTGAGATGATTGTGGACTTAGGCGTTCATAAGGCCGGCGACGTTATCGAAGTGGAAGCGCCGATAACCAAGAACTCAAGCGGTACAGCCTATTTCTATGCGGTGGGCCTTGATATGGATAAGTTTATAGAGGGCTACAATAAGATTCAGAGCAACGGAACGCTGAACCTCACAGACTTTGACGAGACCTATCTGGCGGGCGACATAAATCTTAGCTCAAATATGCTCGTCTACACCTCCATCCCCTATGACAAGGGCTGGACGATAACCGTAGACGGCAAGGCTCTGGCAGAGGACCAGATTGAAAAGGTCGGCGGCGCACTGATGGCCTTCAGACTTAGTGCAGGTACCCATAGAATCGAGATGCGCTTTAAGCAGCAGGGTCTTTCGGCGGGAATTGCAATCTCGGTCGTTTCAATCCTTATGCTTGCGGCGGTGCTGGTACTGTTTAGGAAAAAACGCCCCGCAGTGCTGAGCAAGCTCGATGCGGTTTACGAAAAAGGCGCTGTGACTGTGGAGGATTTCCCGGATTTCTCGGCTGAGGAATTAGCGGAATATGAGCCTGAGCGGGACGCAGCAGCCGAAGAAAAGCCGAAGGAAGAATAAATCAAGGCATACAAAAAGCACTTTGAGCTTTGCTCAAAGTGCTTTAATATTGCTATTTAAAGAAATGCAGCCGGTCTTTTTCGACGACCTTCCAGGTCTGTGATGTTTTGTCGTCTGTCAGTGAGGGGGTGACTATCATAATATTGCCGTCGTCGCTTAATTCAATCTTCAGCGTCTTTGAGATTTCTCCGGTCTCGAACTTAACCTTAGTGGGCGACACGACGGTGTATTCATAGACGGCTATGGTATTGTTAAGCCATGCGAGCCTGCTCTCGAAGGTGAAGGTGACATCCTTGTCGGTAAAGCTTAGGACCCTTATAAAGAAGTCGTCTGTGTCCTCAACAAGCGCCCAGTCATTCTGAAGTGCCTTTTTAAGCTTCATTGTACCGCTTAAGTACCAGCCGCCGAAGCCGATTGCAACAACCAAAAGGAGCGCACATGCGCCGAGGATGGCCTTTTTGTATTTGGGGAGCTTGGCTAATGCGAAGAAGCCTGACTTTTTGTCGGGCTTTTTTCTCAGGTTGTCGATATAGTCGAAATACTCCCTGTGCTCCTGCTCCCACTCATCAAAGGTCTGAGACTTGCCTTCAGCATTTGCCTCAGCCTGTGCCGCTGCAATATCCTCGGGTGCTGCGTCGCCGGCTGCTTCTTCCCGCTCGTCCCTTGAAGCCTCGTCTGCTATCTGTGCCGCCGCAAGCTTGCCGACAGCCTCCTCTACGGAGCCGACCTGCACTGCGTCCATGGTCTTTTCGTCCAATCCGCCCGCCGCCTCATGCTTTGTGTCGGTTACCTCCACGGCTTCGGTTTTTGTATCCGGCTCCTTCTCAGCCGCCCCGCCTTCAAGGCTCGCTCCGCACTTAGGGCAGGTGGCAAGCTCCTCACTGTAATTTTCGCCGCATTTCGGACAGTTCATATCTATTCCCCTTTGCTGAATGATTAGGGCTTCCGTTATCTAAGTATAATCAATATTAGCACAATTATTTGTCTTCTTCAATATGAGTGTTTATTATGCAACAGAATAGCTGCTTTATTATACTATTTGTTACCCGCCGAAAAAATCACAAAATAAAACCCCGAATTAACGGGGTCTTTGTTAACGGCTTTAATTCTTTAAGGCCTGTTCCTTCTTTTCCGCCTTGACGGTCGCACATGTTGTGTCTGTGTACATGTTGCCGAATTTGAGTGCGCTGTGGGGACATACTTTAACACAGTCACCGCAGCGAACACATTCGGGGTCGTTAGGCGTTTTGTAGGGCTTGATATCAATCTTGCAGGCACCGGTACAAACGCCGCAGCGTGTGCATTTTTGCGAATCCACCTTCAGTCCGAAAACGGCGATACGATTAAACAGCGCATATATGGCACCAAGAGGGCAGATAAATCGGCAGAAGGGACGGTAGATAAACA
>JAAYOZ010000189.1 GCA_012520115.1 Clostridiales bacterium
CCGCCATACATTTCGCAGTTTGCCTTTGCTTCTTTTTCGGGCGATATGGGGGCAATGCATAAAAGCGAAGGCTATGACGTTGACGCCATGTATGACGTCACCCGAAACATAATACTCGGTCATGATGTGAACATCCCTTATCCTGATAAATACTGGACAGCGGAATTGTTCCCCGACGGGTACGATAATTACAGCACTGCCTATATGTTCAGCGTAGAGCTGTAAAAGAGTCTATTGACATCAACTCAAACCAACCCGTATGCAATGCGTTCATGTCGAATAAACTTACAAATAGTGGAAAAAGCCTTGTTATCAAGGCTTTTTTGTATTATTATGGAAATGTCAAAAAAGAAAGAAAATAACATGCTTTTCATCAAGTGCATTTGATAATTTTGGCGTCATAGAAAACCGCACAGGAAACTCTTTAAACATTTAAAGAATTGAGGATTAATTATGAAAACAACATCCGAAAGCACCGAAGAAGGACGGTTATATAAATTATTTTTATTGATTTTTATACCGACCATTCTGACCACTTCGGTTTACATCATCCTGGGTTTTATGCAAAATGCCATTCCTTCGATATTGCTTTTCTTTCTTTGTGCTCTTTTTATTCTGTTCCCGATTGAATTAGGCATAATCTTTCATGCAAGCAAAAAAGAATACGGCCGCTATTCTTTAAAAAGTGCGTTTTCCCACTATGAAAAATTAAGTCGGACGAAAATATTTCTTTACGGAGTGGGTCTGTTCGCCTTTTCGGGAATTGCTTCTGTTACAGTCGCCCCATTAGAAAACTATTTGCTCGCTCCGATTTCAAATCGGCTGGCACAGCTTACCCCCGCCTATTTTGACTGGACTGATTTTGATAGCCTGAAACTATACCCGAAGAATATTCTAATCGTAACCTGTGCAGCCTACTTTGTTCTCAATGCTGTTATGGGCCCGATAGTTGAAGAACTCTTTTTCAGAGGCTACCTCCCATCAAAAATAAGCCGATTAGGTAATTGGGCTCCGCTGATAATCACCGTACTGTTCTCGTTATATCATCTATGGCTTCCGTTTAATAACCTGTTCAGAATCATTGCGTTTTACCCCGCGGCCTTTCTTGCATGGAAGAAGAAAAATATATACATATCAATCGTATTCCATTGTCTGTGCAACATATTTTCATGCGTCAGCTTTTTTTTGGCATTACTTCAATAACAAGCTCCTGCTTAGTTTTATTTGTGAGGGGTGTATATGGAAGAAACAGCTGTAAAACAAAAGAAAAAGACAGGGTCAGACCTGATTATCATCTGCGCAGTGACCATGATAGTACTCGGTGTATTCATGGCATTTCAGGACACCGTCGAGGGCTTTGCAAAAGATACCGGCATACATATCCTTCTTCGCACGGTGACAATGGCGCTGCTGCAGTTCGGTACTGCGGGATTGGGCATTACACTCGTTGCCCTCATCCGTAAAGAAAGCTTTGTAAGCTTCGGGCTGAGAAAGAAAAATGCGCTTAAATCCATCGTGTTCTGTACGTTGTCGTACGTACCGTATATTATTTTCTGCTTAGCCACAGAACAGATTGACAGTTACATGCCGTTTCAGACGGTCTGGATGACGAGTGAGCTGCGCCAAAGCAATTTTGCGGTGGGTGCGCTCGGATATCTCATCATTGCTGTTGCCTGGGGCTTTTTTGAGGGTTTTAATTATGTGGTCATCAGCGATAAAATCAACAAACTGCTCCCCGTCAAGCACAGATGGCTCAACTGGGGTGCTATGATCTGCGCTGTCATGTGCATATTGATTCACGGCATGATAGGCGTCACCATGGAGGGCATCATAGAAATGCTGACGGTGTTCATCGCAATATACGGCATGCTTGTGACCAAGACCGTTACCGGCAACGCCTGGGGCTGCGTCTTCCTGTTTGTATTCCTCTGGAATGCGTTTTAACGAGAAATAGCGTTTTCTTATTATAAAATTGAACTGCTCCGGTATTGCAGATAGTGCAAAGCGGAACATCTTAAGCTAAAATAGCGACGGGTTCTGTTTGACCCAAGGCAGGCATAGCCTGCCTTATTTTTATGCTCAAAAGAAAGCAAATATCGCTATTCTATTGTTCAGCACCGCTACCGAATGATTCAAGGTTTTAACGGACTTGACGCAGTGTAGGATTTCACCCTCAAAGGTCGGCGGCAAAAAGAGTAAGACCGAGACGTGCTGCATATATAAGGGAATTATGTAATTTATTATCATTATTCCGTCAACATGTCAATTACTTTAGCTAAGTAACATATTATTTCGGCAAAGTGCCGAAATTCATGATTTTGTTCCCATTTATTTGTATTAAATGGGAACAAATGTTATAATTACCATGTAAAAATATGCAGAATTGCAGGTGATATCATGCAGAATTTATCTCGAATTGCCAAGAAGACCATATCGGTATTTATGGCGACAATTTTAGTTTTGTCGTGCTTTTCATCGGCCTTTGGGGTTGTTGCCTCGGCGGCCGATGATATCGGCGTACCATGGGACGGCACGACGGTTACGCAGCCTTCTCAGGCCTCCGACGGTTACTATCTTATTAGTAACGGTGCGGAGCTTGCGTGGTTCAGAAATCAGATTGTAAGCAATAACAACCGCTACATAAACGGCAGGCTGACGGCTAACATAAACCTTAACAGCAAGGTTTGGGAGCCTATCGGCAACCATGACCGTCAGTACGGCGGC
>JAAYOZ010000190.1 GCA_012520115.1 Clostridiales bacterium
GGCTCGGAAGCTTAAATAATCCTGCCCGTCATCTTTTTGTTTTTCATATACCCCGCCGTGGTACACGATGATGTACGCCTTGCGCTCATCTTTTTTTGAGGTGTCCGCAGTCCAGTAGTATATGACCTTTGAGTGAACGTCCCACAGGGGCGTTTCTTTGTCCGGGGTTCGCTCATATCTGGCTTTTCCCTCGGCTTCATCCCATACCCCGCCTGCGTTCTGTCCGTGCAGCATCATTGAGCGCACCGCTTCATCCACGGCAGGCAAGCGCCAGATGTTCTGCTCTTCATCCATGATTTCGGTTCCGTCTTCCGAAAGATATTTGCATATCCTCTGCGCCTCTTCCCATGTTGTCCCACTGTCGGGCCAGCCGGGGCCTCTGGGCGCCCAGACAAGTGTAAAACCGTTGCCTTGAATGGTTCTCGTGCCGAAGTCATTATCATTGACCCTTTGTGAAACCCTTATCCAATGCAGGATTGAAACCGCAAGAATGATTATCAGCGGCACGGTGACAAGCAGCCTGTAAGCCCACTTTTTCGGCTCAGGCTCGCCGTAATAATAGCCTAAGCCGAGAGCGATTATAGGTATTGCAATCATCAGTCCGGTGACACTGAAGGCGCCACGAAAAAACCAGATACTCAGGGCGGCAGCTATAATATGCAGTATCAGACCGATTTTCTTCCACCTGAGAATAATGACAGCCAGTGACACAAGGGCTATTGTAATCAACAGATACTGAAAGAACAGCAGAAACAAGTTCTCCCAGACTGAGGCGGAATACCAGCCTTCATGGAAATTCTCGACCGCTCCCCAATAGGCCCAAATGCCGGAAAGTGCTGTTGTGACGGACACGGCTATCCAGCCGATGACTGATTTTTTATCCTTTTTCAAAGTGTCACCTCCGTTTGGAATCGGTGAGAGCTGTCTACATACGTTTGCTCACCTGCTTGCCCATGAAATCAAAGAGCCGGCCTAAGAGCTTCTTAAAAGGCCCCAATGAGGTTTCATAATAGTAATCGGACTCAAACCAGCCTTTGTTCTTGTAGTATTCATAGTCATAGTACTTCTTGTCAACATTCTGAACGCCCCTGCGCCCCATTCTGAACAGCATCAGCCTGAAAACAGACGGCACGGGCGGGGTGGAGCGCATGAGTGACTTGTAATACCTTTCGGAGCATTTCTTTACCTTCTTCTGCAAATCTTTCTTCTGCCCTTCGGTCATCGGATTAAGTGTCCAGACGCAGCAGCCCTTTGTTACGTTAAAGCCAAGGTTCTCGCCTGAGTCTTCAAGGTATTTGCAGATTTTTCCTCCCGCAGGAACGCCCTGTGTGACTATTGCAGTAAAGGTCTGACCGACCGGTGTGCGCCAGTCCTTTTCAATGTCCTCATGGCATTTCTGCCCGAGGCCTTTTCTGAGATGATGGCAATAGCGGCATTCAAGGGGCGACAAACCTGTCCCGAAAAGCTCACAAAGGCCGTCTGTATAAAAATTGCATCCGTTTTTTGAATACTCCTGCAAAGCATAAAACCCCTCACATCCTTTGAATGCGGGGGAAAGTACGCCGAAGGTCATTTCGGGGGCGATTTCAAGCATCATGCGGTGTCCGTATCCTGCTTTGATTGCCTTTGAGGCTTCCTCAACAGTCCACCAGCCGGGACGGACGCAGTATGACCTGCATATTTCGCAGCTGCACGGCTCGGAGGGGGGATATTTATCACGCAAAGACCTGTGCTTCTTTTTTCTTTTCATTACACTCACCGACATCATTAGTCATCAGACCGCAGAAAAATTTGAGCGTTCTGAGCATATTGCCCACTACGGAATGCACATCCGCAAGTCCGTATTGCGCCATGACATATTCCTGTGTCAGTGCGATTGAAACATAATTATACTGCTCGGCAAAGGCACGTGCGTTAACGGGCCTTATCATTTTGCGCTCAATCATTTTGTTAATAAGGCGCTCATAATAATCCGTCGGCTCCTTGACCATATATCTGTAATACACTTCTGCGGCACGGGGATTCCTGAACTTTTCTGAGTTTATAATCATCGAAATGTATAAGAGAGTGCCACCGGCGCTCTGACCCACATGAAAAACAATGTTCTTGAACACCTCTTCAGGCTTCATAAGCATGAGCATACCGTCGATTTCCTCGTCAGAGGGCCTCGTCTCGGGGGCAAGGGTGATAAACTCGTCAAAAAGGGTATAGAGAATATCCGCCTTGCTTTTAAAGTGATTGTACAGTGAGCTTTCTTTGATGCCGGCTTTCTCTGCAATCTGGCGAATAGAAACGCCGTCATATCCGTTTCTTGCGAAAAGTGCAGCGGCTATATCA
>JAAYOZ010000191.1 GCA_012520115.1 Clostridiales bacterium
AGGATATTTGTATGAAGGAGAACTGAAGAACAGCTATAACACCGGCACGATTTCGGGTAATAATTATGTCGGCGGCGTGGTCGCGTATTTATACAACGGAAGCGTTATAAATACATATAACTGCGGCAGTGTAAAGGCTGAAAATGAGAATTACGGCGGTGTTTGCGGAAAAAAGGACTCCGGTACGGTGACGAACAGCTATTACTATAAATTCACTATGTTTGAAGTTCCGGGTGCTGTCGGCACGGGTTTAACGGAAACCCAGATGAAGCAGCAGAACCGGTTTGTCGGCTTTGACTTTATCGATGTATGGCAGATAGACCCGAACGCCGCATATAAGTATCCTACTCTGCGTGATATGTTCAGCCCGCTGTTTGCGCCTTCGGGCATTCAGCTTAATAAAACTAAGCTGAATCTCAAGGTCGGCGAAACGGGCACACTCACGGCCTCTGTCCTGCCGGCAGAGACACAGAACAAGGGCGTAATATGGTCTTCGAGCAAGACGGATGTCGCCACGGTGCAGAACGGCGTGGTAACGGCCAAAAAGGCGGGCACTGCCACGATTACCGCAAGGACAGAGGTTGGCGGCTATATCGCAACCTGCAATGTTACCGTAACCGCCGAACCCGTATACAAAATAACATTGAAATCCGGCTCAAGCTATAAAATAAACTCAAGCGACACGATTGCATATAACATCAAACCCGGCACAAAGGTCAGCGACCTGTTAAAGAACTTTGAGGGCGGCACACTCGAAGTGAGA
The DNA here is from genome assembly GCA_012520115.1 of Clostridiales bacterium. Taxonomy (GTDB): domain Bacteria; phylum Bacillota; class Clostridia; order Oscillospirales; family Acutalibacteraceae; genus DTU053. The sequence continues at coordinate 764 of JAAYOZ010000191.1, forward strand.
GACAAAAACGGAACGCTGCTGTCAGGCGATAAGACCTTCGGCTCGGGCGCAAAGCTTAATCTGATAGCAGGCGGCAAGGTAGTCGATACGCTCACTTTGGCTGTCCTCGGCGACATTGACGGCGACGGCAAGGTTCTGGCAAGCGACGCAAGGCAGGTATTAAGGCATGCGGCGAAATTAACCACCCTCGGCGAGCTTGAACAGCTTTCGGCCAACACGGACGGCGAGGCAGGCGTCAAAGCCTCCGATGCCCGAATAATCCTTCGTGTAGCCGCAAAGCTCCAGACACTTTAACATATGAACTCAAAAAAGCAGGGTCTCTATTGAGACCCTGCTTTGATTTGCAGTTATATATTCTCTTTTTCGTTTTCCGAAAGGGCGTTTATGACCGCCTCATATACCCGTGAGGGGTTTTGCAGAAAGCCGTCACGCAGCCTTTGAATCTGCATCATATCCGAGGCAAAGAGCCTAATGCCTATAATCTCCTCGCCGCTTTCCACGCTGCTGAAGTTTATGTGATAACCGCTTTTGCCCTTTTCTATGGTTATGTTGTTTTCAAGCTCTCTGCGGGCAAGAGTAGTCAGTTTAAGTACGGCGGATATTGCCTTTTCCCTGACCGTGCGGGGCAGCATCACGTCAAGTCCCTGCGCTATTGTTTCGCCTGTGGGGGAGATTACATAGCTCTCCGTCTCCTCGTCGGTCTTTATAATATGCCCCGCCTTTTCCAGCTCTGAAACGGCGTTGTTTATTTCAAAGTAGTTCGCCAGAGCCTCCAATGTCAGGCTCTCGGTTATGAGCCTTTTCGGCACTGCCTTGCCGAGACTCTTAAGCATATAGCAGATAAGCAGCTTAATGTCGTCACGATTTCTGAGTCCGCCCGGCTCAATGCCCTCTGCGAACGCATCAAATCTGTTTGAATCACCGCTGTTTTGCATAAAACCACCCTGTTATAGAGTTGATAAGTCGTACGGAGTACGCTGATAGACAAAGTAGTTGAGCCAGTTGGCAAAAATCTGACTGCCGCTCTGCCGCCATGTGACTAAGGGCCTCTTTGCGGGGTCGTCGTCGGGGAAGTAGTTTACGGGAATTTCAATCGGAAGCCCTCTGCTTAAATCCCTTTCGTATTCGAGCTTCAATGTGTCCGCATCATACTCGGAATGCCCCGTGATGAAGAAGTGCCGGCAATCCATGTCTGACACAATATGCACGCCCGCAGTGTCGGAATAGGACAGCACCTGCAGGTCCTTCACAAGGGCTATATCGTGCATTCTTATTTCGGTATGCCTCGAATGGGGAGCGAGGAACACATCGTCAAGGCACCTCATGAGCGGATGATAGGGGTCGAGGTTGCGGTGGGGGAAGATGCCGAAGAGCTTCTTCTCAAGGGGGTACTTCTTTATGCCGTAGTTGTAGTAAAGCCCCGCCTGAGCGCCCCAGCAGATATAGAATGTGGAGTAGACATTCTTTCTGCACCACTGAAAGACCTGACAAAGCTCCGGCCAGTAGTCAACCTGGTCAAACTCCATCTGCTCCACGGGAGCGCCGGTAATGACAAGACCGTCGAACTTCTCGTCCTTCAGCTCGCTGAAGGTCTTATAGAATTTAAGCAAGTGTTCCTGACTTGTGTTCTTGCTCTTATGGCTTTCCATGTGCATCAGCTCAATATCCACCTGCAGCGGAGTATTGCCGAGGAGCCTTAACAGCTGGGTTTCGGTCGCAATTTTAGTGGGCATCAGATTCAGAATAAGTATCCTCAGAGGACGGATATCCTGACGCAATGCCCTATCCTCGGTCATGACGAAGACGTTTTCATCCTCAAGATGCTTTTTTGCAGGTAAGGTTGACGGAATCTTAATTGGCATAGCACACCACTCCAGTATTCAAATCGGTTTAGCTTACTCTTATGCAGTCCTGTGCGGGAATGGTGATTTCGTTGATTGTAACGGGTTCCGTGTTGTAGTTTACATAGATTACCGCACCGGTGTCATACTGCGTGCAGCGGACTCCCTTCTGCACCGTATAGCTGTTTGTAATTGCCGAGGTGCGAAGGTCGGATAAAAGCTCCATGCTCTTATTATAGAAGTCCACCGCCTCGGTTATATAAGGATTATAATAAAGGGTGCTTTCGCTGTCAAATACCCATTCATAAGCGGGCAGCATGCCGTACTCTATGGATTTGAGCATTGCCTTCTGCCTGTCGCCCGTAAGGTTCACCGCCCTGCCCGAATAGTCCACAATGCCGTGAAGTATTATAGGTGCGGCGGGTACGGACTCGTATGCGTCGCTCTCTGAGTAGAAGGTGGAACTCGGCAGATTGCTAATAATGTCGGCGTTTTTAACAAGATAGAAGTTGCCCGTGTCCACCATAAGCCCGCGCTGTGTGGCAAGTGCCTGAACGTGGGAGGCTATCCGCCTCTTTGCCTCCTGACGGTTGATATATCCGTCGCCGAAGTCCGAGTATAAAAGCCTGCCCGCATCGTTAATGCAGAAGCCCGTGAAGCTTATGTTCTTAGAGTTGGTCAGCAGG
>JAAYOZ010000192.1 GCA_012520115.1 Clostridiales bacterium
GAAGCGGGAACCCATGCGAAATAAGTGCTATGCCACGCAGTCGCCCACACCACCCCGCAACTACCCAGCAATACGCATGCCCATACCACATGCCCCCAGACCCCGCCGACCAGCCCCCTGTACCCTCCGCCGACCGCAACAAAAGCACCCCGCTCCCGTCACAATGAAATAAAACTCTCCCACCGCCCCCTCCACCCTGACAAAAGAAAAACCCCGCACATTTCGTGCAGGGCTCAAAAAGTTATTGAATTATACCTATTGAATCAAATGATAACTTTCACTTTTGCGTGAGTACCTGAAATTTCAATTTAAACGGGGCAAATTTATTGTTTTCACTCGAGGATGTATATTCTCACCCCTCGAACGCCCCAGTTTCTACACTCGGTTTTTGTGGACATAAACAGGTCTACTATTCTCGGGTTCTTCCACTTGACAAAGCCTCCTGTATCTTCCGCCACGGCGAAGCCGTAGTCGATGGAGCCGTCAAGCGAGGTAATCCACATTTTTGTTCCGTAGGGTATTATCTTCGGGTTTACCGCCACGGTGCCCACGGTCGGTACAGTGCCCGTCGCCGTTCTGGAGTTGCCGTAGCTGGTATAGGCCGAGGCCTTTCCCTCAATAACCTTTTTGTATTTGACCGGAATTCCGTTTTCGTCAAACTCTATTCCCGAAAGCCTGCTCATGGACTTTGCCTTGGGAACTGAGCTTGTCGTCGCTGCCGAATTTGATGCAACTAAAGCCTCAGCGGGCTTTGCCGTATCGGCGGCCTTTGCCTTCTTAGCCGCTGCCTTTTTAACAGGCTTCAGATTCGGTTCCGGCTTGTCAGTGCTTCCGATGTTCTTCTCATTAATAAGAACAAACTCACCGTTCTGCTGCTGATACCTGTAAACTAAAGGCTGTGTGGTGTCCACAGCGCTCTTGTTTCCATTTGCCGGAGTGGGAATGTTAATATTAAGGTCAAAATTCTCTGAAGCAGCATCATTCGGCAATATAATCTGTGTCGCTGCTTCGGGAATGCTGTTTTCGCTGAGCACCACAATATCGCTTTCGTTTGCCGCTGCCTTATATTCCTCATGGGCAATGGTTTTTGTCAGGCGGCCTGCAAATGCAAGCTCCAAAGGCGCTGCGATAAACAGACTCGGTATCAGCATCCCGGTAATTACGGCTTTTAGCGCAATAGTATTTCTTGTGGTCATGCGCTTTGCGTCATTGCCGCTTGGGGACGCATTTATTTCTGTCATAAAAATCTCCTCAAAATATCTTAATGCACCGCAAAAGGGTTGCAGCTTGCGGGCTTGATACATTATAGGCGGAAGACGCGGTCATTATATTTACAGCTTGTCCGATTGTCAACTTTTTTTGATAATATGTTTTGTTTAAAATGCACAATTTAGTTTTGTATATACAAGGGAAAAAATGGGACTTGAATGATTATTTTCCCGAAAAGAGGCGAAAATTCCCTTAATTTACCATTTATTTTTGTTCAAAACCGAGAAAAACAAGAAATCATTACAGAGATGTAACAAAAGCCGTAAAAATAGTTACAGATTGTAATAATTTAAGGGCGATTTATTACACCGATTTAATTAAAGGACAGGCTGTTTTGTTCGTCAAAACGACTAAAAAATGTATAAAAATTAAGCCCTGAAAATACCTATATATAAATGTAATGTACCACTATATATTGTGATAAAAAAATCCGCAGGTTTTCCTGCGGACTTGCTCGTTTATTAAGTTAAACTACAGCTCCAGGCCGAAATATTTAAGGGCATTGTAGTATGAAATATCCTTGACAATCCTTTCGAGAGCGGGGAAGTCAAGCGGGTACTCGCCGTTTTCAACAAGGCCGCCGAGGAAGTTGCAGAGGATTCTTCTGAAGTATTCGTGCCTCGGGTATGAAAGGAATGAACGTGAGTCCGTGAGCATGCCAATGAACTTGCCGAGACAACCGAGATTGCCCAGAGTCTTAATCTGAGCCTCCATGCCGTCGATATTGTCATTGAACCACCATGCGGTGCCGAACTGAATCTTCGAGCCTATCTCATCGCTCTGGAAGTTGCCCAGCATCGTGCCGAGAACATAGTTGTCCTTCGGGTTAAGGGTGAACAGAATGGTCTTGGGCAGCATGCCCTCCTTCTCGGCGCTGTCAAGCAGCCTTGAGAGCGGGTAGGCTATCTGCCTGTCGTCAACTGAGTCATAGCCCGTGTCGGGGCCGAGCTTCTCGAACATCCTCGTATTGTTGTTCCTCATAGCTCCGATGTGGATTTCCATTGCCCAGCCCTTTTTGTAATACTCCTTTGCAAGGAAGGTCAAGAGGGCGGTCTTGTGCTTGTCGGCTTCAAGCTCCGTAAGTTTCTCGCCGTTCTTGCCCTTTGCGAATATGGCATCCAGCTCCTCAGGTGTGGCCTCCGCATAGGGTACGCCGGAGACCGCATGGTCTGTAGCCTTGCAGCCCATCTCGGCGAAGAACTCGATTCTCTTCAACAAAGCAGCCTTTAAATCCTCAAAGCCGTTAATGCTCATGCCAGCGGCCTCTTCAAGGGACTTGAGCCACGGCACGAAGGTGGGCAGGTCTATGTTCAGAGCCTTATCCGGGCGGAATGCGGGCAGAACAAGACACTTAAAGCTCTTGTCCTCTTTAATCAGCTTGTGATATTCAAGGCTGTCCGCCGGGTCGTCGGTGGTAAAGACGCATTTTACATTGGAGCGGGTGATAAGCTCCCTCGGAGTAAAGCCGCCTGCGGCGATTTTTGCATTCGCCTTCTCCCATATCATGTCCGCAGTAGCTTCCGTAAGGGGCCTGTAAATATCAAAATACCTCTGAAGCTCCAGATGAGTCCAGTGATAAAGGGGATTTCCTATAAGGCTCGGCATAACCTTGGCCCATGCCTTAAATTTCTCATAGCCGGAGGCGCTGCCCGTGATGTACTCCTCGCTTATGCCGAAGCTTCTCATGGCCCTCCACTTATAGTGGTCGCCGCCCAGCCACAGCTCCGCAATGTCCTTAGGCTGCTTGTTCTCGTATATCTCCTTCGGTGACAGATGGCAGTGCCAGTCGATGATAGGCTCATCCTTGCAAAGGTCAAAAAGCCTTTTGGCGGTTTCGGTTTTTAAAAGAAAAGTCTCATCCATAAATTGCTTCAAAAGAATCATTCCTCTCATTTTATCTATTTATCTATATTACTTTTATTTATAGCGTAACACCGTTTTTCCAGATAGCAATCTCACGGTAGTCATTGATTTCGTTGTTTGTCGGTTTTCCGCTTGCGACGCTGATTACGAAATCCAATAGCTCATTTACCTTTTTATCAAAGTCCGGCTCATTCAGCAAAGAGCCAGCATCAAAGTCAATCCATGCGGGCTTGCGCTCGAACAGCGCCGTATTGGTCGACATCTTTATAGTCGGCACGGGAGCGCCCAGCGGAGAGCCTCTGCCTGTCGTAAAAATAATCATATGTACGCCGGCGGCGGTCAGTGCGGTGCTGGAAACAATGTCGTTTCCCGGGCCGTTCAACAGCGACAGCCCCCTTGTCCTTATAGCCTCGCCATAGTTCAGCACATCCGTCACAACGGCAGTGCCGCCCTTTTGAATACAGCCCAGGGACTTCTCCTCAAGGGTCGTAATGCCGCCCTCCTTGTTGCCGGGTGAGGGGTTTTCATATATGACCTGACCGTGGCTTGTAAAGTAATCCTTAAAGCTGTTTATCATCCTCGTCTGAGCCTTAAAAATGTCCTCGGCGCAGGAGCGGTTCATGAGTATTGTCTCAGCGCCGAACATTTCGGGAGTCTCCGTCAGAACGCAGCTGCCTCCAAAAGCCGTCAGAAGGTCAGTAAGCCTGCCGCAGAGAGGGTTTGCCGTAATGCCCGAAAAAGCATCCGAGCCGCCGCATTTGTAACCTATTTTAAGCTCGCTTATCGGAATCTCCACACGCTTTGTATCATTGCAAAGAGAGCAAAGCTTCTCA
>JAAYOZ010000193.1 GCA_012520115.1 Clostridiales bacterium
ATATTCATTAGCGTTGTTTTGCCTGAGCCGTTTTCTCCGAGCAAAGCAAGGATTTCACCGTATTTAACATCAAGCGAAACATTTTTATTGGCGGCAACACTACCAAAGCTCTTGCTTAGGTGTTTTATCTCAATGGCATAAGTGCTGTTTGTCAAATCTGTTCCCCTCTCTAATAACGCTTTGTGTGCCAAATGAACTAATAGGTTTATTATAAAGGATTATGTCCATATTTGTCTATTAAAAAATAAAAATACGAGCTTACGGAAATAAATTACAATTGGCCTTAACTAAAAAACAGGGACACACCGTATGATGTGTCCCCTATTAATGCCATTTGAGCTTACAGAAGCTCTACGCCCTTTACATAGTAGTTGATTCCGCCGGTAATCTGCTCGTCGGTAAGCTTTTCGCCTTCGCCGATAATCTGCTTGCCGGTGTTATCAAAGATGGGACCGCTGAATACGAACAGCTCGCCACTTGCTATCTTAGCCTGAGCAGCCTCAACAGCTTCCTTGGTTCCGGGAGCAACAGCCTTGTCATTGAGCGGTGAAAGACCTACAAGGTTTACATTGTAGCCCTCATAGTAGTTCTCGCACTTCCATGTGCCGTCGATGATAGCCTGAACGGTCTTGGTGTAGTATACGCCCCAGTTCCAGATAGGAGCTGTAAGATGATTGTTGGGAGCGGAAGGAGTCATGTCTGAGTTGTAGCCAACGCCGAACTTGTCAGCCTTAGCAGCTGTTGTCTGAACGGTGTCGGAGTCGCAGTGCTGAGAAAGTACTACTGCGCCTGCATCGAGAAGAGCCTTAGCAGCAGTGGCTTCTGCCGGGGGATCGTACCACTCGCCTGTGATCTTAACAAGAACCTTGCACTCGGGATATACGGACTGTACGCCGAGAGCGAAAGCGTTGATACCGCCGGTAACCTCTGAGTTGTCAGAGCCCTTAGCGCCAACGAAGCCAACGATCGGTACGCCTAACTGCTTTGCCTTGAGGCCTGCAGCGATACCGGAAAGGTAACGAGACTCATATATTCTTCCGAAATAGTTGTTGAAGTTCTTACCGTTGCTCTTGTAGCCGGAGCAGTGTGAGAATATGATATCGGGATATTTCTCTGCATATTCCTCAACAGCGTCCATGTAGTTATAGCTTGTTGCAAAGATAACATCGCAGCCTGCATCTACAAGGTCCTGAAGAGCAGCCTTTGTTGCTTCAACGTCGCTGTCATTAACATTGTCTCTGACAAGAATCTGCTCGCTCTTAAGTCCAAGAGCCTCAGCCATCTCAAGGATGCCCTTTTGATGAGCATAGGTATAGCCTGAAGTATCATCCTTACCGGTGATATGTACTACACCGACCTTAATCTTATCTTTTGCGATAGGAGCAAAGCTCTGACCCTCTGCAAGGGTGGTTCCAGCTGTTGTCGAGTCGCCGTCGCCTGTCTTTTTGCAGCCTGCAAATGCGAAAACAAGAGCAAGTGCAAGGATAAGTGAAACAATCTTAATCGACTTCTTCAATTTACATTCCTCCGTTAAATTTGTATTCCCAACAGCCAATCAGCCAAAAACAATGTTTCCATTGTTCATAGACTCGATGACTGCTAAAGACTTGAGTACGATTCCGGCGTCCATCAGCTTTTTATAGCCGTTCTGGAATCTCTTTTCAATAATAATGCCGACTCCGCAAAGCTGTGCGCCCGCTGCATCTATTATTCTTTTCAGACCGAGCACTGCCTCACCGTTAGCAAGGAAATCGTCGACTATAAGAACACGGTCTTCGGGACCGAGATAGTTTTTGGAAACCGTAAGTGTGTATGACTTGCCTTTTGTATAAGAAAAAACCTCAGACGTGTAAACATCGTTGCCGACATTAAGATGGCTGCCTTTTTTTGCAAAAAGAACGGGAACCTTAAATACATCGGCAGCAGCGCATGCAACAGCAATTCCGGAGGCTTCGATTGTCAGGATTTTATTAATATTATAATCCTTGAAGTATTCGTAAAACTCTTTTCCGGCAAGCTTTAACAGTTCAAAATCAATCTGATGATTGAGAAACATATCAACCTTTAAGATATTACCCTCAAGAACCTTACCGTCGG
>JAAYOZ010000194.1 GCA_012520115.1 Clostridiales bacterium
GGGCGCTGACGCCTTTGCTTATGATTTAGGTCTGGGTGACGAGAGAACATTGCAGAACATCGTAAGCAAGTACAGCGCTCTGGGCAGGTTCGATACGGGCATCTTCGGCACATATATATTGCTCAATGTGCTTTTCAAAAACGGATACGGGGAGCTGGCCTTTAAGCTGCTCACAAACAAGAGCGAGGTCTCATTCCATACTATGAGAGAGCACGGCGCAACAACGCTCTGGGAGGAATGGGAGGGCAGCAACTCCCACAGCCATCCGATGTTCGGCGGAAGCGTGGAGCATCTTTTCGGTTATATTCTCGGCATAAAGAACACCGAGGGCACGGTGGGCTTTAAGGATGTGACGATTGAGCCCGCTGATATTCCCTCTTTAAGCTATGTCAAGGGTTCTATGTTGACCGAAAGCGGCAGAATCACCGTGGAGATAAGGCGCAAAGACGGCAAGGCGGACATAAAGGTCACCGCCGACGAGGGGATTATTGTAAGGCGCAAAGACTGATTTCCTGTCGCAATAAATTGTTCATTGTTTGATACTTGAATTTCGGGTATAAATATGTAGAATAGACATAGGCGATTGTTTAAGTCCATTTGACGTCAAAAATCGCCGCCAATCCAATCTTGAGGAGGTTTATTTATGGCTTGTGAAGTAAAGTTTTTCTTATGTAAGCACTGCGGCAATATGGTCGGCATGATACATAATTCCGGCGCACCCCTTACCTGCTGCGGAGAGCACATGACCGAGCTTGTGGCCAATACTGTCGATGCAAGTCTTGAAAAGCACGTTCCCGTCGCAACCGTCGAGGGAAACACTGTTACCGTAAATGTCGGTTCGGTAGATCATCCCATGGTCGAGGAGCATTATATTACATGGATATATTTGAGAACAGACAAAGGCGGTCACCGCATCTGCCTGAAGCCCGGCGAAGCTCCGAGGGCTGTTTTCTCGCTTGTTGACGAGAAGCCGATTTCCGTCTTTGAGTACTGCAACCTCCACGGCTTATGGAAGGCCGACATTTAAGCTAATCGGGAAACCGTAATATAAGCATTAACTTAAAGCCATCCGAAAGGGTGGCTTTATTTTTGCGATTACCGGTCTTGGGAAATGAAAAAACGTTTCATTAATATATAGGCATTGTATTAGCAGAGGACAGGAAAAGATGGAGGCAATCCTGTTTGCCGCTCTTTATTTCACTATGTTTACTCCCTTAAATCGACCGAAAACGTAAAGGATATTGCTTTACACATGCTACGGGTATGTAATCACCACTGTAAAGCATAACAGCTTTACATTTGCGAGAGTGTTTTGCTGCCTGTTTTTTTTGATTAATGTTAATTATAAATCCCAAAGCGGGGGTAATTTCTGCGGGCATGCAAAAAAGCTCCATAATATTCGACTGCGGTTCGCAGGATTTTTTTGCCTGACTGGTTTTATATTCCAATTGCAACAATTACTGTTAGCCAATTTGTATTATAATTCCATTTGCGGTAAAAATATAAAACATTTTCTATTATTATTAGACACCGAAACCCTCAAACGCAAAATGCGCCTAAATTCGACATTTTGGCATAGAAATGACATTAATGTAGTGTTTATATGAATAATTTATTAATCACTGCGTAAATTAGTGGCTTGTTTACACTTTATTACATTTAATATAAAAATTTAAAATGAAATGATACATAATTTTGATGAAATTATGAACGTTGATTAAAATTTAACAAAAACAGACTGTCAGCTTCATAGTTTGTTGACAATTATGTATATGAGCTATATAATTCCGATAGAATATATTTAAATATTCGAGCAATTCTTGTGCCTTTTGCCCGAAAATGACACTTGTCGTTTCAGGCAGGGGCACTAAACAAGTCAGAAAAGGAGTATGCACATGGAAACCACAAAGGGTAGAACTTTGGGAAAGAAAGCCTTAAGTTCTCTGCTCGCCTTAGTCATGGTTTTGTCATGTCTAAGTGCAGCATTCCCGATGATGGCAAGCGCAGCTGCGTCTACTGA
>JAAYOZ010000195.1 GCA_012520115.1 Clostridiales bacterium
AAAGAAATTACCCTGCTTGACCCGACCAGAACACACTATACCTTTGCCGGCTGGTTAGAGGGAGAAATCATCGACACTTCAGGTGCGGTAAATGTTACAAGAACCGCAACCTGGACAATCAACCGGCACACCGTTGACTTTGTAACAGACGGCGGTTCTGCTATCAATCCCATTACATTAGACTATGGCTCAACCATAGGCACAGCGCCGATTACCACAAAGGACGGATTTATCTTCGACGGCTGGTTCACAGACAGCTCACTTACAACGCCTGCCACCTTCCCGTATACAATTACAGGAGATGCTACTCTGTATGCTAAGTGGACACTCGCTCCCGACCGCTATACCGTTACCTACAATGCCAACGGCGCAACCGGCGGCACAGCTCCGACAGACGCAAATGAATATCTTTCCGGAGCCGAGGCAACTGTTCTGGACAACACCGGCACACTTGTAAAAATCGGTTACAGATTTGTCGGCTGGAACACAGAGCCGGACGGCTCAGGTACCACCTATGCACCCGGAGACCTGCTGAATATCGGTGACGGGAACATAACCCTGTTTGCAATGTGGGAGCAGGAGGACAACGGAAACGGCGGCGGAAACAACAAGTCCTGCTGGCAGCGCTTCTTAGACTGCCTCTATAGAATTCGTGACTTCTTCCTCGAACTGGTTGATGCCCATTACAGCTTCATAGATAAAATATTCTAAGTATTCTAAGCAGAATTGCGGCGAATAGGACAAGCTTTTAATGGTTGCTGCTGCTTTCTCATCTTATTCGCCGCTTTCCTCCTTAAACACCGACAAAGCGAAAACTCTTTGCATTGTCCGAAGCCGCAGGGCGGTAAGCGGCGACGGTCTTGCAAAGTGTGCCCGAAAACGCTTCGACAGAAGCAAAAAAAATGATTAATCACGAAAGATGTACTGCATGGGCTTTGCGTGCGGCAGCAAAGCCGAAAAAAAGCCCTCTGTCAGCTGACAGAGGGCTTGAGCCTTTTATTCTATTTTAAGGGTTTTATAAGGCTTTCGCCTGTCATTGTGGCGGGCTTTTCTATGCCCATTAGCTGGAGCATCGTGGGGGAGATGTCGCAGAGCCTGCCGACGCCGTCTTTTAGAAGGCAGTTATAGCCGATAACCACAAAGGGCACGGGGTTCGTGGTATGGGCGGTAAAGGGCGAGCCGTCCTCCTCATACATCTTCTCTGCGTTGCCGTGGTCGGCGGTAAGCACCATCACGCCGTTCATAGCCATTACAGCGTCATAGACCTTGCCCACACAGGCGTCGACTGCCTCAACGGCCTTGACGGCGGCCTCCATAACTCCCGAATGGCCTACCATATCGCAGTTTGCAAAGTTGATAACCACAAAGTCATACTCGCCGCTTCTGATTTTCTTTACAACGGTATCCGCAACCTCAAAAGCGCTCATCTCTGGCTTTAAGTCATAGGTCGCAACATTGGGGGAGTCTATCAGGATTCTGTCCTCGCCCTCATAGACGGTCTCCTCGCCGCCGTTTAAGAAGAAGGTAACATGGGCGTACTTTGTGTACTCGGCGATTCTCAGTTGCTTCATGCCCTTTGCGCTCACAACTGCGCCGATGGGGCTTTCAATCCTGTCTGGCTTAAAGGCAACATCCACATTCGGCATCGTTGCGTCGTACTGGGTCATGCAGACATAGTAGAGGTCTTTGAGCATATCCCGTTTGAAGCCGTCAAAGTCCGGGTCGATTATAGCCCTTGTGAGCTGCCTTGCCCTGTCGGGGCGGAAGTTAAAGAAGATAACGCTGTCGCCGTCTTTAAGGCACTGAGCGTTCTCCGAAACGGACGGATTAACAAACTCGTCTGTCACGCCGTCAGCGTATGACTTTTCAAGCAGCTCCTTGCCGCACTTAAAGGGTACGCCCTCGCACTTTGTAATGGCGTTGTAAGCTCTCTCTACACGGTCCCACTTCTTCTCTCTGTCCATGCCGTAGTAGCGTCCCATTATGGTGGCGATTTTGCCTACGCCGATTTCCTTAAGCTTCTCAAAAAGCTCCTTAACATAACCCACACCGGAGGTGGGGGAAACATCCCTGCCGTCCATAATGCAGTGGATGAAGACCCTGTCAAGACCCTGCTTCTTGCAGAGCTCTACGAGGGCATAAAGGTGCGTATTGTGGCTGTGCACGCCGCCGTCGGACAGCAGGCCCATAAGGTGTACCGCTCCGCCGTTTTTCTTGGCGTGCTCTATTGCGTTAAGGAAGGCCTCGTTCTCGAAGAAATCGCCGTCCGTAATGGACTTTGAAATCCTTGTAAGCTCCTGATATACAACCCTGCCGGCGCCGATATTCGTATGACCGACCTCGCTGTTGCCCATCTGGCCGTCGGGCAGACCCACATCCATGCCCGAAGCGCCGATAAAGGTCATGGGGTATTTGGAAAATATCTCATCAAGACGGGGGGTTTTGGCTGCCCTGATAGCGTTGCCGTAGCTGTCCGGGTTGTGACCGAAGCCGTCCATGATGCAAAGGACATAAGGTTTTTTCATATCTTTCTCCTTATAGTTGATTTGCCTTAAAACATTTTAAGCCGAAGGAAGCAAAAAGAGCCTGTTTTATGCTTATTTGCTTGCTGCAGCGACGATTTTAGCGAAGTCCTCGGCTTTGAGCGAAGCGCCGCCGATA
>JAAYOZ010000196.1 GCA_012520115.1 Clostridiales bacterium
TGACACCCTTGTAATGTCGCTTATAGAAAACAGCAAAAACGAAATCAACTTCTCTCAGGAAGTACTGGAAGCCTTCAACAGCCTGCATGATTACATGTTCAGCACACTGTATGTGAACCCCAAGTGCAAGGGCGAGGAGGGCAAGGCAGTCACGCTCATTAAAAAGCTTTATGAGTATTACTGCAGCAACCCCGACCAGCTTCCCGAGTTCTACAGAAGGATATCGATAAATGAGGGCGTCGGCAGAGCGGCCTGCGACTATATCTCCGGCATGTCGGACAGGTATGCCAAATCAAAATATACAGAGCTGTTCATCCCTCATTTCTGGGAGGATTAGCTTTATAAAGGAGGGTGTTTTGTGGCAAGATTCAGCGACGACTTTCTTTCCGAGTTAAGAAGCCGAATCGACATAGAGGAGCTTGTTTCCTCCTATGTGAATCTGAAGAAAAAAGGCCGCATCTCACAGGGTCTTTGCCCCTTCCATACGGAAAAAACCCCTTCCTTCACCGTATATAACGACACCCAGTCCTACTACTGCTTCGGCTGCGGAGCTGGCGGCGAGTGCATAACCTTCATCAGGAATATCGAGAACCTTGACTATTACGATGCCGTGCAGTTCCTTGCGGAAAAGGTCGGGCTGAAAATGCCCATAGAGCAGGAGGACGACGGGCTTTATGTGTTAAGAAAGCGCATCTATGAAGCCAACAGAGAGGCGGCAAGATTTTTCTATAACAACCTTGTCAAGCCTGATTGCCCCGCCTATGAGTACCTTATCAAAAGAGGCATAAAGCCGAACACCATTAAGCGCTTCGGCTTAGGCTACGCCCCCGATTCATGGGACGCACTCACAAGGCACCTGCGCTCCTTAGGCTTTCACGACAATGAGCTTATTAGCGCATACCTTTCCAAGAAATCTCGGACAGGCTCTACGATTGATGTTTTTATGAACAGGCTAATGTTCCCGATTATAGATTTAAGAGGAAACGTAGTCGCCTTCGGCGGGCGGGTACTCGGGGACGAAAAGCCTAAATACATAAACACCTCGGACACGCCCGTATTCAAAAAGGGCAGAGGTATCTTCGCCCTGAACTTGGCAAAGGCACACGGCCGCTCACTGATTCTCTGCGAAGGCTATATGGATGTCATCGCAATGCATCAGGCGGGCTTTGAAACGGCCATCGCAGGCCTCGGCACGGCCTTTACCACCGAGCAGGCGCAGCTTGTGGCCCGCTATGCGGACGAGGTCACCCTTGCCTATGACAGCGACGAGGCGGGCAGAAATGCCGCAAAGCGCACCCTGTCCATTTTCCAGTCCTGCAACGTCAAGACTAAGGTTCTGAATCTCACAGGCGGCAAGGACCCGGACGAAATCATAAAACGCTTCGGCAAGGAATACATGCAGAAAATCATTGACGGCTCCTTAAGCTCGACCGAGTTTAAATTAGCTCAGGCAAGGGAGGGCATAAACACAGAAACCGCCGACGGCAAGGTGGAGTTTTTGCGAAAAGCCGTAGATGTACTCGCCACCGTTGACGACGCAATCGAACGGGACGTATATACCACAAGGCTCTCAATCGAAACGGAAGTCTCAAAGACCGCCATTGAGGAACAGATTAAGCGTGCCCTCGGCAGACGGAAAAAGCAGCAGGATACGGAGAGCTTTAACAAGGCAAGACAGCTTTTAGAGGGACGTGTGTCTTCAGCCAGAAATGCCCTTAAAATCCACGCTCAGAACGTAAGCATCAGAGCAAGGCAGGCGGAAGAAACTCTTATAGCCTCACTGCTTCACAATCCCGACCTTTATAAAAAACTCGAAGACAAAATAAACATAGACGATTTTTCCTCCGATATAATAAAAAGACTTTTCATTATAATAAGCGAACGCATAGAAAATCAGCAGGAGCTTGACCTCATATTCTTCGCCAACGAGCTAAATCCTGACGAAATGGCAGTCCTGACACGGTTCTTGCAAAAAAGCAGAACTGTTTCCAATACTTTGGAGGAGTGTCTTGACTGCATAAAGGTAATGAGCGAAGAAAAACTAAAGCAGAGTGTCAAAGACCCGACTGAGCTATCAAACGAAGAGTTCATGCGTTTATTTTACAAAAAGGAATAATCACTTAAAGTGCGACAATAATTTGTGTGAAGGGGATATTGATGGAAAACACTGATAAGCGAGCGTTTGTGAACATGCTCATCGACAAGGGTAAGGCAGAGGGACGACTTACCGCACAGGAGATTGACTCCGCTATTGTCGAAATGGATTTTGATATTGACGAGCTGGACAAGCTCTATGAGACCATAGAGCAGAACAATATCGAAATCATCGATGATATGTCGGACGCAGCTCACGACCCGCTTCTTTTTGATACGGAAGCAACCAAGAACTCTGATGTAAGCGCAGATGCCAAGGGTATGCCAATGGATGATCCCGTCAAGGTCTATCTTAAAGAGATAGGCAAGGTTCCGTTGCTTACTCCCGAGGAGGAAATCGACCTTGCAATCAGGATATCCAGGAACGACCCTGAGGCAAAGAAGTGCCTGCAGGAGGCAAACCTCAGGCTTGTCGTAAGCATAGCCAAAAGGTACGGCGGCCGTGGTATGCAGTTCCTTGATCTCATTCAGGAGGGCAACTTAGGTCTTATTAAGGCTGTCGAAAAGTTCGACTATACCAAGGGCTTCAAGTTCTCAACATACGCCACATGGTGGATTCGTCAGGCTATCACAAGGGCCATTGCCGACCAGGCAAGGACCATAAGAATTCCCGTTCACATGGTCGAAACCATCAACAAGGTCAAAAAGACCAACAGCCAGCTGCTGCATAAGAACGGAAGAGATCCGACCGCAGAGGAAATTGCCGAAGAGCTCAATATGCCCGTTGAAAAGGTCAGGGAGATTCTCACCTTCGCCCAGGAGCCCGTATCCCTCGAAACTCCCATCGGCGAGGAGGAGGACAGCCACCTCGGTGACTTCATCCCCGACGACGATGCCCTTGCACCGGCAGATGCGGCTTCACAGCTTCTCTTAAAAGAGGCTTTGGTCTCCGTACTCAAAACCCTCACTCCCAGAGAGGCAAAGGTTCTTTCCTTACGCTTCGGACTCGAGGACGGCCACTCCAGAACTCTTGAGGAGGTCGGCAAGGAGTTCAACGTCACAAGAGAGAGAATCAGGCAGATTGAAGCCAAGGCTTTAAGAAAGCTGCGCCACCCCCAGAGGAGCAAAAGACTCAGAGATTTCCTTGATTAATAGCCCGTTTTATTATAGGCTGTTACATATTTCTATTGCTAAAAAACAATACCTAAGTGGGGTATCTGAATCCGATAACCCACTTAGGTGCTTTATTAGATTGATTCGCTTTGAGGTTCAGATGATCAGATTAAACGAAATAAGGCTTCCCATAGGCGCAAAGGCCGAAGATATAAAAAAGGCGGCGGCAAAAGAGCTGAACATCCCCGTTTCGGACATTAAGGATTTCCGAATAGCAAGGGAGTCCATTGATTCAAGAAAAAAGGACAGAATCAGCTTTATCTACTCCGCAGAATTTTCAGTCGACGGGGACGAAAGCGCACTCATAGCCGCCTTCCCCGAAAACAAGGCAACCGTTTTTGAGCCTTACAACTATACACCGCCCGCCGTCAGGCGCACTTCACCCTTAAGGCCCGTCATCGTAGGCTTCGGCCCGGCAGGCATGTTTGCGGCTCTGCTTCTGTCACAGGCAGGGCTTCGCCCCATTGTGCTCGAAAGGGGCGAAAGGGTAGAAAACCGCACAAAATCCGTAAAGAATTTCTGGACAAGCAGAAAGCTCAATACAGAATCGAATGTCCAGTTCGGCGAGGGGGGAGCGGGCACCTTTTCCGATGGCAAGCTGACCACGGGCATAAAGGACCCCCGCTGCCGTGAGGTGTTCAGGGTACTGGCGGAGCACGGCGCACCGCAGGAGATTCTCTATTCCTCAAAGCCCCACATAGGCACCGATATGCTCGCCGATGTGGTGAAGAATATCAGAAACACGGTAATTCAGAACGGCGGCGAAATTTTGTTTAACTGCCGCTTCAGCGATTTGATTGTGGCAAACGGCGCTGTTTTCGGCGTGCGATACATTGAAAACGGCAAAACCGAAAAAGAAATCGAAACAGACTGCGTTTTACTCTGCATCGGCCATTCCGCAAGGGATACTGTCGAAATGCTCTATAACAAAGGCGTGAAGATTGACAAAAAGCCCTTCTCCGTCGGCGTCAGAATAGAGCATCCGCAGGAGCTTATAAACAAAATGCAGTACGGCAGGGAGTGGAACAACCCGCTGCTCGGTGCCGCAGACTATAAGCTGTCCAATCACCCCTTACACGGCAGGGGAGGCTATACCTTCTGCATGTGTCCCGGCGGAACCGTCGTCACCGCCTCCTCAGAGGAGGGCGGCGTTGTGGTCAACGGCATGAGCGAATACGCCCGTGACGGCGAGAACGCAAACTCCGCAATTCTTGTTGGAATCGAGCCTGACTTCTTTGAAAGCGAACACCCCTTAACAGGCATCGCCTTCCAGCGTGAGCTTGAACAAAAAGCGTATAGGCTCGGCGGCGGCGATTATACGGCACCCGCCCAGCTTGTAGGGGATTTTGTTAAGGACAGACCCTCAGTAAGGCTCGGCACAGTTAAGCCCACCTGTACCACGGGAGTCATAATGTCCGATATAAGAAAAGTCCTGCCCGACAAGGTGACAAGCACCATAAAGGACGCCCTCTTTGCCTTCGACAGGCAGTTCAAGGGCTTTTTGCTGCCTGACGCAGTCCTGACCGCCGTAGAGAGCAGAAGCTCCTCGCCGGTCAGAATCCTCAGGGACGATTTAAAACAGACCAATATCAGAGGCCTTTTCCCCTGCGGCGAGGGAGCTGGCTATGCAGGCGGAATCGTCTCCGCCGCAGTCGACGGATTAAGATGCGCCGAGGCCGTCCTGCTTGACGAGGTATAAAAAAGAGGAGCAGCCTCCTGCTCCTCTCATATAATGTAAACTCTTAATCGACGGGGTATTTTACTCCGATTTGCCTTCTCAGTTCATCCATCTGGTGCATGATAAGGCGGCTCTGGTCGTGGGTTATGATGTCACTCTCCTTCTTTCCCTGACGAAGGCACTCCGAAGCCTCCATAATCTGCTCCTCAAAGCCGTTGCCAAAATAAGGACAGCTTATTTTCTCGACTTCCTTGCCCTCAATATGAATCTCAATCTCCTGCGGGGCATAGGACCTTTCAACATAGACATAGCCCTTTTCGCCGAAAAGATAGCCTTCATTAGGCTTTCTGACCGTCATACCGGAGGAGAGGGAAGCAATCGCCCCGTTCTTATATTTAATCAGATAGCAGCTGTGTATGTCCACGCCCTTTTCGCTAAGCTCCGCAACGGCCAGAATCTTCTCAGGCTCGGAGTTTGCATACCACGAAGCAAAGCTCAGGCAGTAGCAGCCCACATCAAGTATGGAGCCGCCGCCGTATTGCGGGTCAAAGGCGTGATGCTCCGGCTCGTCGGTCATATCATAGCTGAAGGTTGACTGTATACCCTTTATCTTGCCCAGTATGCCGGACTCAACTATCTCAATAAGCTTCTTAGTTCCGGGAACGAGCCTTGCCCACATGGCCTCCATAAGGAAAACATCGTTCTCCTTTGCAGCGGCAATCATGCGCTCAAGCTCGGAGATATTAAGTGTAATGGGCTTTTCTGAGAGTACGGCCTTCTTATGATTCATAAAGAGTATTGCGTTATCTGCGTGAAGTCCGTGGGGAGTTGCTATGTAGGCTATATCTATGCCGTCAAAGGCGGCCATCTCCTCATAGCTGCCGAAGGAGTAGGGTATATTGTATTTCTCTGCGAAGAACGCTCCCTTTTTCTTGTTGCGGGAAGCTACAGCCACAAGCTGAGCGCCGGGCGTGTTATTGCAGGCCTGTGCGAACCTGTTTGCAATAGTGCCTGTGCCTACAATACCCCATCTGATTGTTTTCATGTTTAATCCTCCTAAATTCAATCTGATAAAATCATAGCAACACAGGGTATTTATGTCAACCGCTTACGGCATAATAGAATGGTAATATATTTTGCAGGAAGGGATTCTATGAAAACCGGAGTTATCGATATCGGAGGAGGCATGCGTGGCATTTATGCCGCCGGTGTCTTTGACGGCTTTATTGACTTTAAAATTCATTTTGATTACTGTATCGGCGTTTCCGCAGGTACGGCCAATATCGTATCCTTTCTTGCGGGTCAGAGGGGCAGGAATTACAGGTTCTATATCCGCCACGCACAGGACAGAAGATATATGAGCTTAGATAACATGATAAGAAGGGGCGAGTATTTCAACCTCTCTTATATCTACGAAACCCTTACAAACCATGTCGACCCGTTAAACTACGACGCACTGATAGCTTCAGACAGCGAAATGAAAATCGTCGTCACAAACGCAAAAACGGCGCAGCCCGAATACTTTGACAAAAAGGTTTTTTCAGAGCGCAACTGCAGGGCGATAATGGCCTCCTGCGCCCTGCCGATTGCCTGCAGAGCGGTTGAGATAGACGGCAACGAGTATTTTGACGGGGGCGTGGCCGACCCAATCCCCATAAAAAAGGCCCTCGAGGACGGCTGCGACAGGGTAGTCGTGCTAATGCCGAGGAATATAGCCCTCAGAAAAAAGCCCGAGATACTCAAACCCGTCTATTACAGAGTATTAAAGGACTATCCCGAGCTTATCGAAACCATAAACAACAGACACGAAATATATAACCGTTCAATCGACGAGCTGCTTGAGTTAAAAGAGCAGGGCAGAGCGCTCATAATCTGCCCCGCAATAAATATAAACGCACGGATAACCTCAAAGAACGCAAGACTCCTTGACAGACTGTATAAGCTCGGCAGGCAGGATGCGGTCAAAGCCCTGCCCGCCCTTCGTGAATGGGGTCTGCTGTAGAATAAAAAAAGGAAGCGAGAAAATCGCTTCCTTTTATAATAGTATTAAGTTAATCGAGAACTATCTCATGGCCTGTCTCTGCCGATTTGTAGATAGAGTCAAGTATTCTCATTACATCAACGCCGTCCTGTGCGGGAGCAATGCAGGGAGTACCGTTGAGGATGCAGTCGATATAGTGGTTGATCTCATTCTCAAAGAGACCGTCAAAGCTGAGAGCGGTATTGTGCGGGAAGTCGATGTTTACCATATAGTCGTTGATCTCAGTAAACATCTCAACCTCAGGCTTTAAGATTGCGCCGCCCTTTGTGCCGAACAGCTCAATCTCGCCCTTGCCGGACTTTAAGTTCAGGCTGTAGCTTGTCTCAAGGGAAATAACAGCGCCGTTGTCAAAGCGGACAAGAGCAGTTGCAAGGTCCTCAACATCGCAGATGTCATTTTCGCCTGCCTCAACGGAGGTGTAGCCTCTGCTGGTCTTGATGTTCGGACGGTTGAAAAGCTTCTGGAAGGTTGCGCCGTAAACCGAAACAGGCTTCGGGTTGCCCATAAGGTATCTTACAAGGTCAAGCACATGAACGCCAAGGTCGATAAGCGGGCCGCCGCCAGAACGGGACTTGTCGCCGAACCAGCCGCCGGGGTTGCCGTTCCTGCGCAGGTATGTAGCCTTTGCGTAATAAATGTCGCCGAAGAAGCCCTTGTCGGCATAATCCTTAACAAGCAGACAGTCGTTGCCGTGACGGCGTACAAAGCCTATCATAAGCAGCTTGCCGGCCTTGTCGGCGGCAGCCTTCATAAGCTTTGCCTCTTCCTCGTTCATAGCCATGGGCTTTTCGCACAGAACATGCTTGCCTGCATTGAGAGCGGCAATGGAGCACTCCGCATGAGCCGAGTTCCATGTGCAGACGCTTACAGCATCGATTTCCGGAAGGGCCTTAAACATCTCATCCTTATCCGTAAATGTTCTCTCAAGCGGCACATTAAAACGCTCTGCCATTTTTGTTACACGCTCTTTGTTAATATCGCAAAGAGCATAAATCTCTACATTGGGGTTCTTCTGATAGGATTCAAGATGATTCTTGCTTATTCCGCCGGTACCAATGACGGCAATTTTAAGTAACTTTGACAAAGGGTCCACTCCAATCTAATTATATACATAGCACTGTTGCCTTATATAATAATATCATTATATATAGAGAATGCAAGAGTGCAGCGTCAATATTTTTAAGCGGAAAGCATAAAAAAACAGGGGGAGCTCATCCCCCTGTTAAACATTATAAAAAGTGAGTTATCTGCAGAATACATGCTCGCCGATTGTGACCGTGACGGGTCTTTTTCTTATCCACTGGTTGGAGGTCTTAGCAGGGTTATAATAGTATATGGCGCCGCCGGTCGGGTCCCAGCCGTTAATTGCGTCCTGCGCAGCCTTTTTTGCGGTGGCATTGGGTGCAACGCTCCAGTTGCTGTCATAGACACAGCTGAAAGCGCCGGACTGATAAACAACTCCGCCGATTGTGTCGGGGAAGGAGGGGTGCTTGACACGGTTCAGAACAACAGCACCGACAGCAACCTGTCCGGTGTAGGATTCGCCTCTTGCCTCAGCACCTATGACCCTTGCGAGCAGGTAAACGTCGCTGGAGCTGAATTTGCCCGAGCCGCCTCCGCCAGAAGAACCGCTGCCGCCGCCAAGACCGAGATACAGCAAGGTCTTAGGGCCTGCGATTCCGTCTACTTTAAGTCCGCAGTTTTTCTGAAAGGCCTTAACGGCATTCTGAGTCATAACGCCGAATATGCCGTCCACATTTCCTTTATAATAGCCGAGCTCCTTCAGCTTCTTCTGAACCTTCCTTACCTCGTCGCCTCTTGAGCCGAGCTTCGACAGAGTCTCGTCTGCAAGAATGAAATCATCGTGCAGCGAATAGCTGTCGGCAAGCGAGAACATACCATATGAAATAGAGAAAACAAGGGCGACCACCGTCAGAAAAAACACAGTTCTTATAATGCGCCTGTCTTTCTCGGATTTTGATTTATTAGGTTTCATTTTGATTACCTCTCAATGAAAATTTCAATATAGTTATATCCATTTAGGATATCTTTTTTCAAAATCTGCCCATAAAAAATTTGGTAATAATATTTATTAAGCAAAAGCAAAAAATGTTTACGATAATATATAGGTAAATGTATAAAAGAACTGCTCTTGTAACAAAATGTTATTCAAGGCCGTAAAATAAAAAAGATTTTGAGAAAATCAAAAAAATTCAAAAAAAACGGTTGACAACGGATAATTAGCTATGATATTATAGCGAAGCCGTCTTGAGAGGGCGGCGGGAGTTAGGTCTAGAGAGGCAGTAATTTCCGTAAAAAGATAA
>JAAYOZ010000197.1 GCA_012520115.1 Clostridiales bacterium
GACATATCCGACAAGCCGGTAAACAAGGGACGGGAGGTAGTTGAAAAAGACGGCGATACCGAGAGCCGCTACACAGTCTATGACACGAAGGAGCTTCGCATGACGGCTGTGGCGGTCGAGCTTCCCGGTGAGCGGGTGACCTGGAAGATATTCCACCACTTCTGCTGGCTCATTGACCCCGGCTTTAAGGGAACGGAGTGTCTCCGGCTTTTGCCCGAATCATTATATAATTATAACTGGGAAAAAGTCAGCGAAGTGACAGGCCGTATCCTCTATACCATGAACGGGGCAGATTACTGTGCGCCGTATTTTGAGCTTGGTCCAAAGCTCTACATCGGTTTGTTTACTTTTAATACTGAGGATATATTCGCAGAGTTCTCATTCCCTGAGGACGGAGAGAATAAGCGAGGATATATCGTATATACCGTCGTCCGTGAGGACGAAGAGCAGTATATGGAGGAGTTTATAGAGTATATTGTAGACTCCCGGGTCGACTACACACACCAGACCGGCCGGCTGCAATATCCCGTAAAAACTGCGGCTGAGCATAGTCTAAAGAACCCGTGGGCCTACCGCCGGGCATTCCGCACGGTGGAGGATGTGCTGCACTTCTACAATGTCGGTGACGAAATCAGAGCAGTCAAAGCCGATTAATCGGAATCGGCGGGCTGCTTTGTTGAAATTTTACTTTAGTTAAACGAATATACGCCACGTTTTTATAGCCCGCTATTAAAAAACACCTTTACCATTTAAAAAAATATAACCATGATAATGGTCAACGAAAAAATGACAATAAAAACAACAAGTTCAATTATGTCCAATTTGAGCCTCCTTTTCCGTAAGCAATAGCGTAAAAGGAATTATAACGCTCTTTTTTACTCTCGATTGTCAGCCGGTTTCTTCAACCTTCACGTTTGTATAATAAGTATGAGTATAACACCATAGGGACAATCATTGCGATACTGCTTCCCAATGCAATCCACAAACCTATTTCGCCATTGAGGATGAATAGACACAGCAGCCCCAATATAGATCCGGTAATAACGGCGATTTTACCACCCATCCTATGAGTTTTATACCAATTACTCTCGCTGGCTAACGTCCACGGCGTTCTTATTCCTACTAAGCCGTTTTGCTTAATTTTCGGAAGTATATTTCCTATGATTATCCAGCTTATACAAATAGCTATCGCTGCTGCTTTTTCAAATCCTAACTTATTTACCGCTTCGTTATGAGCTGAATACAAAAAGAAAGCTGTCATACCTATGAAAACTATGTTTATGATTAAGCTAATCCAGAAAATTGCTTTTACATTGTGAGGGCCTTTTTCGGCATCTCTCATTAAATGTTTCTCTAATAACAGCCAGAAGAAACATAGAACGATGGCTACGATTGGTATGATCAGTGTTTCATATTTGCTGCCGTAGCGAGTGATGTTTCCAGAGAAATCATAATGGGCAGGTATTCTGTCTGGCAACAGCGGTAACACGATAACCGTGATTATTAAAGGTATGCATGCCAATATACAGTTTATTAAACGCTTTAATGACATTATGAACCCTCCTTAGAAAATTGTTTTATCCACAGCATTAAGTCATCAAATACTGTAGTGTTTAGTTCGTAGTAAATAAAGTTTTTCACTCTTGTTTCAAAAACCAAATCAGCGTTCTTTAATTGACTGAGATGGTATGAAATGGTGGCATTTGTTAAGTTGAATCTTGACGCTATATCTCCTGCGGACATTCTGCCATTCTTCAACGCCGTCAGTATCTCTCTGCGAACTGGGTCAGAAAGTGCCTTGAAAGTTATTTGGAAGCCAATAACAATCACCTCCAGATATTTAGATGAATTTCTAAATAGAATATAACACGGGAAAAACTTAATATCAAGAAGTATTTCGAAATACATCTAAATACTTGTTCGATAAATCGTCTTTCCTAATTCCTACTAAGGGCAAGTGATACGCCTGCCTGTAGTGACTACTGGCCAACAAAGGGATTACAATTCCATGCCCTGCGTTCGAGTCGGTAGTCGTTCCTGCCTGTCCTCTCGCATGTGATTTTCCGTGCTTTTCCTCAACAACTTCACGCTCCGCACTTCATCTTGAAGCCTGTATTTCTTTTCACAAAGCGCGAATCTATACGCGGTCAACTTTTTTGCTCCGCTTGCTGTTATGCCTTGACGGGAAGTGGTATTGCCGTTCACTACAGCGTGGATATACTTCTTACAATATACATCATCGGGCGGGCTATATTTTTTTTGCCGTAACAGTATCTTTTAACGATTACAAGGCAAATCGTTAAAAGATGCACACCCCCAGAGGTCTAATCGTTA
>JAAYOZ010000198.1 GCA_012520115.1 Clostridiales bacterium
AAAATTAATCTTTTTCGTTTTTCTGTTTTGTTGTCCGCTATCCCGACAACACATGCAACGCATCCGATAATTACTATATTTGAAAAAGAAAAGGCGACATCAAAAATATGCATTACAAACTCGCTTACTCCGAGCCCGTATTGCGCATATTTAGAATTAAAAATAAAGTTCTGATATATATAATCAGAAAATGCTCCCTCTGCCAGTAAATAGATAAGAAAAGGAACTACCGCAACAATCGTTCCTGCCCCGAAATACGCTATGTATTTCATCATTTTTGAAAAGTTTTTTTTGATAAGGCTGTTAATTACAATATACACTGAAAATACAAACCAGACGGAAAACATATTTGGTCTGAGCATAAGGGACAAGCCGAAGGTCAATCCGCAAAGCAGTATCTTCCACCGCTCAAAGCTGTCTGCGCGAAGCATTGAAATAAACAGATACAATGCAATACATATTAACGGCATCGCAAATTCTTCCGTCAAATTTCCGCCTTCTAACCATCTGCGAAGAAGTAAAAAGCCGGTCGAAACAGATAATAAAGCAACAAATCTGCCGAAAAGACTTTTAATCGTAAGATATGAAAAAAGGACAGAAACAAAAATAGCAATAACTTCGATAATCCATACGCCGTGGATTCCGCTAACCGAATACCCGAGAAAATTGAGAAAAAATAAAAGAGGTCCCTTATGGTCAAAAAAATCCCTGTAAGGAACCATTCCGTTTGCCATACCTTTACCTATAGTCGTAAAAACTCTGGAGTCAGTCCAGGGACCTATGTTTGAAAAAAAACTTTGATTTGACAACAGACTCAGAAAAAAGGTCAGCAGACTCAGATGAATAAAAACCACAAGCTGCGCCGAATCAATCTTTTTCAAACGGGAATTCTTCATGCTCAATCCGTCTCTTTCACTTTTATATTAAGCTGCTGTAAACAGGTGCCTTTTTGTCTCTCGGCTTATTATGCAAGCTGTAGACATTGAGAGTATTTTATTAAGAAATCTACAAATTATCGAATTAACTATACCATAGAATTTACAAAATGACAATATTTAACACAAATATTGAATCTTCAACATTTATTATGGTGAAAGAATTTCTTGCATAGGAAGTATGTTTCCTACACGGCGTCATAGCGGCAGATTATGCAAAGCAAAAAAATAAGCGGGCGATTTCTCGCCCGCTGCTTATTTGTGCTTAAAACTACTGAGTGATTTCCTTATTGGTGACTATGAATATCATTCTCTCCTGGATGTACAGTGTGCCGTGGCCGGACCACTTTCCGCCGTGGTCGCTTGTGATGACTATGAGCCAATCCTCCTGCTCGTATGTAGGTCTGCTCTCGATTGCGGCAATCAGCTCACCTGCGCAGGTTTCGCTGTCTATGTAAGCCTGCTGATAGTCGGGGTTGTTTACGGTATAGCCCGTGCCGTGACCTGCGGCGTCCATATGTTCATAGATGCCCATGATGAAGTCCGGGCAGTCCGGCTCGGTGACTGCGGCAAGCATTGAAGCATGTGTGCCGGGATCGTCGGGATTCTTACCGAACACCACGTTCAGACTGTTTTCCTCGCAGTAAGCCTTTTCGAGCTTATAGGTGGAGTTGTCGCTTGTAAAATGTCCGCCCCAGGAAACCTGGAACATGGTCTGGTCAGCCTTGCCGTCCTCAACAAGAGTAGTCAACAGGGTCTTAGGCTCAACAGCCTTTGTAATGCCGTTGTTGATAATACCCGTTTCAAGGCCCCATTTGCCGGTCAGTATCGAGCACCAGCCGGGAGCGGTTGAGGTGGCCTGAATGATGGGCAAGGGGAAATTGGCTCCGCCCGCATAGGCTATGTACGCCTTGCCGCCGCTTTCAAGCAGCATCTTCGAGCCGCCGTTTTCGACCGAGAAAGCGTCAAGTGCGTCAGCTCTTCCGCCGTCAAATCCGATGATAATGGCCTTCTTTTCGGTTTTGCCGTCGGGCAGCGGTGAGTCGAAATGCTCGGAGACCATGTCATAAACAATGGTCTGCGGCAGAGCGGTTTCAATGGTGTTTTCGTAGAATGTGAGACCTGCTACCCTCTCCCTATAGGCCTTGGTGGTATCGGCTATGTCTACGCCGTAACCGAAAATGGAAACAAGAAAAGTAGAGATAAGGGTAATAGCTGCTGTAACTAACGATACAAGTGATGACATAATATACCCCCTAACATTAAGGAAAATCTTACCACTAACATCCTAACACAACAGGTTGTCCGATTCAAGCCTCCATGAGGTTTTTTTCAATAAAAAACCGCCTGCGGGGCTGAGGTGTGCAGCGTCGGAACTGTTTACAGAGTAAATAATTATACAAAACGAAAATAATTCATATACAATTAATAGGTTATTTATAAACCGTATTTGCATGGGGAGTACAATAGCCTTTGGCTGGTTCATTTTCTGAACCTTTGGTTGGTATTGTAAAAATTGCATTGCAGGCCTCATTACCTTATTTTTCTGAAAGAAGGAGATACCTATGAAAAAGCACTTCAAATCTCTCATTACTGTACTGCTTTGTCTTTCAATCCTCCCTGGTACTGCTTTGTCAGCTTCAGCCGGCGACGATACTTTAAGAATCACAGTCGCCACAGACACACATTTTTCGAGCTTTTCCGACTTAGGGGAGTTCCCCTCGGACTATACTCAGGTTACAAATATTGACGGAATGCTCGACAAGGATGTATACTATTATACATCTATACAGGGCCAGATGGACTGGGAGTCCAAGGCCATACTAAAGCAGCTCCTGTCCGCTTTTGCCGAGAGTGACGACGAGTTCCTCCTGCTTGCAGGCGACCTGACAAGCGGCGACAGGCAGTCCCACTATGAGCTTGCCGAGATTCTGAGAAATGTCGAGGCCGACACCGGCAAGGAAATCTTCGTAACAAGCGGCAACCACGATGTTGAGGACGGCGTTTCCACCGACGAGTTCATGCAGATTTACGCCGACTTCGGCTATGCAGATGCCCTCTCGGTACATCAGCCCTCCGGTTCATATACTGCCGACCTTTCTGGCAAATACAGGCTTATAGTAATCGACTCCAGCGAAACCGGCGATGTCGGCGGCAAAATCACTCCCGCTGCTTTGGATTGGGTAAGGCAGCAGGCAGCAGCCGCACAGAACGACGGCAAGACGCTCATCGCCATGATGCACC
>JAAYOZ010000199.1 GCA_012520115.1 Clostridiales bacterium
CCTGCCCTATCTGTTTATTTATCTTCAGCACTATCTCGGCTTTGACTTTGAACACCTTGAGATAACCCCCAAGGTAATAGGCATAGCCCTCGGTGTAATAGTTCTGTTCATCCTCGTTGTTTTCCTCTTAGGACAGATGGTAGATAAATTCGGCAAGAACAGATTCATCTATCCCTCAATCGGTTTGTTCATGGTCGGTCTGCTGTTTGCATCCCAGGTAAGTAAGCTCGGCACCTTCGCCATTGTCCTCGTTGCCGTTCTTGCGGGCTACGGTCTGCTTATGATTATCCTCAATGCCTCGGTCAGGGACTTCACCCCCGAGGACAAGGCCGGCCAGTTCCAGGGCGTGCGCATGATTTTCGTCGTCATGCTGCCCATGGTTATAGGTCCGCCCATAGGCAATGCGGTCATAGAGCGCTTTGCCCCGCTGCATAAGCTCGGCACCTATATCAACGACTACGGCGAGTCTGTCTACGCCCCCGTGCCGGAGCTTTTCATAGCCGCCGCAATTGCATCGATTCTGATAATAATCCCGATTGTACTATTAAGAAAAAGGGCAAAGGCCGCTAATAAAACGGGATATTAAAATAAAGCCTCACTCAAATGCAGAGTGAGGCTTTAAAATTGTCGAAAAATGCTATATAATATGAGCAAAAGCATTAAAGGATGAAACATATGAATATCAGCACCGACTTTCCCGGCGGCAATATTAAAGTACTCACAATCAGCGGCGACTATGTAAGGGTAGAGTGCGACCTTCGTGACACCGAGGGCGACTGGTTCTACTGGGCCTTCTGTGTTGAGGGCGCCGGGGGCAGAACGCTGACCTTCGATTTCGGCAAGGACAGGATAGGCTACTTCGGCCCCGCCGTAAGCCATGACCTTAAAGTATGGAATTGGGCGGGGGAGGAGAGTGTGGCTAAAAACAGGCACAGCTTTACATACACCTTCACCGAGTCTGACCCTGTCTACTTTGCCCACAACATGATATACAGCCCGGAGCGCTTTGACGAATTTCTGAGGGCGAATAACCTGAAAGCCCGCACCTTTGCTTTAACCGATAAGGGCAACGAGGTCAAGGCTTTAGAGATTGGCGAGGGGGACAAGGTGATAGTCCTTCATTCAAGGCACCACTGCTGTGAGTCCACAGGCACCTATGTCTTAGAGGGCGTTTTGCAGCATCTGCTGACAGCCCTCCCTAAGGGATACAGGGTACTTGCCATACCCTTTATGGATATAGACGGCGTAATTAACGGAGACCAGGGCAAGAACCGCAGACCCCACGACCACAACCGTGACTATATCGACCAGCCGATTTACCCCTCAGTAAGGGAGCTTATGAAGTACGCCGCTGACAACAATGTGAAATATCAATTCGACTTTCATTCCCCCTATCACATCGGCGGAAATGATGATAAGGTGTTCTTAGTGCGAAATCTGCTTAACGAAGCAGGTCAGGACGAGTTTGCGGCACTGTTTAAGGAGGAATCGGAGGGACTTAGCTTCCGCTATTTCGCTGACTGCGACATTATGCCCAATACGTCATGGAATAAGCTCATAAGCCCCACTTCCACGAAGTTTTTCTCAAACCTTCCGACCACGGAGCTTTCCTTTACCCTCGAAACCGCTTATTTCGGCACAAATGACAATGCGGTGAGCCAGAACAATCTATTAAAGCTCGGCAACGCCTTCGGCAGAGCCCTGTGCAGATATATAGAAAGGCATTGATTTAAGAGGACTAAAACCCCCTTGCGCAAAACAAAAAGGGTATTACCAAATGGTAATACCCTTAATACTTTTTATTGACTACTTACTTGCCTTAAGAGCTGCCTGAGCGGCTGCAAGACGGGCAATCGGTACTCTGAACGGTGAGCAGGAGACATAGTCAAGACCTACATTGTGGCAGAACTCAACGGATGACGGGTCACCGCCGTGCTCGCCGCAGATGCCGAGCTTGAGGTCGGGGCGGGTGCTTCTGCCGAGCTCTGAAGCCATCTTAACCAGCTTGCCAACGCCATTCGTATCGAGCTTTGCGAACGGGTCAAACTCGTAAATCTTGGTCTCATAGTAAGAGTCAAGGAACTTGCCTGCGTCGTCACGGCTGAAGCCGAAGGTCATCTGGGTCAGGTCGTTTGTGCCGAATGAGAAGAAGTCAGCTTCTTTTGCGATTTCGTCAGCTGTGATAGCAGCTCTCGGAATCTCTATCATTGTGCCGACCTTGTACTCGAGCTTTGCGCCTGCCTCGGCGATGAGCTTATCGGCGGTCTCAACAACGATGTTCTTAACGTACTTGAGCTCTTTGACCTCGCCTACAAGCGGAATCATAATCTCGGGAACGATGTTGTACTCGGGATGCTCGGCGTTTACCTTAAGAGCAGCGGAGATAACAGCCTTTGTCTGCATAGCAGCGATTTCGGGATAGGTGACCGCAAGACGGCAGCCTCTGTGTCCCATCATCGGGTTAGCCTCATGCAGGTCCTCGATAACAGTCTTAAGCTCCTCAACGGAGATACCGAGGTCAGCAGCAAGCTCTGCAATCTCGTCTTCCTTCTGGGGCAGGAACTCATGGAGCGGCGGGTCAAGGAAGCGGACTGTCAAGGGTCTGCCTTCAAGAACCCTGTACATCTCCTCAAAGTCGCCCTGCTGGAGCGGGAGAATCTTGTCAAGAGCCTTAGCGCGGGCTTCAGCTGTCTTGGCAACAATCATCTCACGGATAGCCTTTATCCTGTCGCCCTCAAAGAACATATGCTCTGTACGGCAAAGGCCGATGCCCTCTGCGCCGAACCTTACTGCCTGAGCAGCATCCTTCGGATTGTCGGCATTGGTGCGGACCTTGAGTGTGCGATACTTGTCAGCCCAAGCCATATAACGGCCGAAATAGCCGGAAATTGTAGCCTCAACTGTCTTGATAGCGCCGTCATAAATCTTACCGGTTGAACCGTCAAGAGATATTTCGTCGCCCTCGTGGTACTTCTTGCCTGCAAGCTCGAAGTAACCCTCGGCAGCGTGCATCTTGATTTCGCCGCAGCCGGATACGCAGCAGGTGCCCATGCCTCTTGCAACAACGGCTGCGTGAGAGGTCATGCCGCCTCTGACTGTAAGAATGCCCTGAGCGGCAACCATGCCCTCGATATCCTCGGGTGAGGTCTCAAGACGAACAAGGATGACCTTCTCGCCCTTCTCAGCCCATTCCTTAGCCTTCTCGGCTGTGAATACGACCTTACCTGCGGCAGCGCCGGGGGAAGCGGCAAGACCTGTGCCGATAACCTTAGCGGCCTTGAGAGCGGCAACGTCAAACTGCGGGTGGAGCAGTGCGTCAAGCTGCTTCGGCTCAACACGAAGAACTGCTTCCTTCTCATCGATAAGACCCTCGTCAACAAGGTCAACGGCTATCTTGAGAGCGGCGGCAGCGGTACGCTTACCGTTTCTTGTCTGGAGCATATAGAGCTTGCCGTTTTCAATGGTAAACTCCATATCCTGCATATCCTTATAGTGTCTTTCAAGCTTCTTTGCGATAGCTATGAACTCTTCATAGACTTCGGGCATATCTTCCTTAAGCTGTGCAATCTTGCTGGGAGTACGGATACCTGCAACAACGTCCTCGCCCTGAGCGTTGATGAGATACTCGCCGAAGAGAGCGTCCTCACCGGTAGCGGGGTCACGGGAGAATGCAACGCCTGTGCCGGAGTTGGTGTTAAGGTTGCCGAATACCATGGGCTGAACATTAACGGCAGTACCCCATGAATAGGGGATGTCGTTCATGCGGCGGTAAGCGTTAGCACGGGGGTTGTCCCATGAACGGAAAACAGCCTTAACAGCAGCCATGAGCTGAACTCTCGGGTCAGAGGGGAAGTCCTCGCCCTTTTCTCTCTTATAATACTCTTTAAAGAGCCTTACAAGCTCCTTCATGTCGTCAACACCAAGGTCGATGTCGTCCTTAATGCCCTTCTTCTCCTTGAGCTCGTCGATGATAACCTCAAAGGTCTTCTTTGAAAGCTCCATAACAACGTCGGCGAACATCTGGATAAAGCGGCGATAAGAGTCATATACGAAACGTGCGAATGAGGGGTCCGGGTTGCCTGCGATAAGACCGGCAGCAACCTCGTCATTAAGGCCGAGGTTAAGAATTGTGTCCATCATGCCGGGCATTGAAGCGCGGGAACCGGAACGGACTGAAACGAGAAGGGGCTTTGTGGGATCGCCGAACTTCTTGCCGTTGATTTCCTCAATCTTTGCAAGATACTCGTAAATCTGCTCCTCTATGTCCTTACCGATAACCTTTCCGTCGTCATAGTAGCGTGTGCAGGCCTCTGTAGTGACTGTGAAGCCCTGCGGAACAGGCATGCCAAGCCTTGTCATTTCGGCAAGGTTTGCGCCCTTACCGCCCAGAAGCTCACGCATACTTCCGTCACCTTCTGAGAACAAATAAACATACTTGTGACTCATTCAATAATTCCTCCATATTAGAATTTAATTATTATTCACTCGATTATTGCCCGACAGCCCCGAAAAATACGGGCCATAGCTATGGGCAGCGTCGACCGACAAACATTATAACAGATATTTTCCTACTTTTCCATATTATTTTATAATATCCGAAGATATTTGGATTAAACCTAAAAAATATACAATTTATTGTTAAATTTATAGCAATATTAACGGCGATTTACAAAATTTGTAAGTATAAAATTCAGCCCTATTTGTGATATTTTCCTCCGGTTGAAATCGAAAAAGCCCTGTAAAGCTGTTCAAGCAGCATTATCCTTGCAAGGCGGTGGGGGAAGGTCATTTTTGAAAAGGAGAGCTTAAAATCAGACCTTGCCTTTACTTCGTCAGAGAGTCCGTGCGAGCCGCCTATAATAAAGCAAATCTCCCCTGCGCCCGCATTAATAAACGACTCCAGCTTTTCGGCAAAGCCCTCGGAGGAAAGCTCCTTGCCCTCAATGCAAAGGGAGATGACCCTTGCCTTGTCTGGTATCTTCTTCATTATTGCCTCTGCCTCGGCAGATAAAGCCCTCTGAATGAGCGCATCAGACGGCTCCTGCGGCAGAGAAGCGGCAGGAATTTCAATAATATTCGTCTGGCAATAGGCACTGAGCCTTTTCAGGTACTCCTTTGAAGCGTCCTCAAAAAAGGCGTCCTTCAGCTTGCCGATGCAGATAATGCTTACCTTAACCAATTATGTCCTCCGTCTAAAACACAATCATTTTGTCCGGGCTGTCAGGAGAAGCGACACGCAGAATAAAATCCCTGTTCTCCACGGCGCCTATCTTTGTCAGAGCCGAAAGGGAAGTCTCCCTTGCAATGCTCGCCTTATTGTTCTCACGGCTCAAATGCCCCAGAACTATCCTTGTTGTGCCCGTATGTATGAGTTTGCATAGAGTCGAGGCGCAGTCATCGTTGGATAAATGCCCCACATTCGAGCGTATCCGCCGTTTTAAATAATAGGGATAGTCCCCGTTTTCGAGCATCCAAATATCATGGTTTGATTCCAGTAAAACGGCATCGCAGCCCGAAAGCGCAGCGAAAATCTCCTCTGTCATGACTCCCGTGTCCGTGGCTATTCCAACCCTGCGGCCGTCCTCAAAGCATGCGGTAAAGCCGGTGCTCTCCCTGCTGTCGTGGGAGGTCTTGAAGGGGGTCATATGTATCCCCGCAACGGTAACGCCCTTGTCGTCAACAGTATGCGCCTTGAATTTGCCGTTAATATGCCCCTGAAGATGCAGCTCCTCAATGGTACCTCTCGAGCCGAATACATCAATGCCGTAGCGTGAGGCGAAAACCCGCACTGCGCTGATATGGTCCGTATGCTCATGGGTTATGAAAATGCCCTTGATTTCCTGCGGATTTACCAGAATTGACGACAGAGCAATCTCAAGCTGCTTTGCGTTCTTTCCCGCATCAACAAGAATACCGCCCGAGGAGGTTCCGAGATAGGCGGAATTCCCCGAGCTTGAAGAGAAAAGAGTAGTAAACCTTGCCATATGTTTCTCCGATAACTTGATATAAAAGAAAAAGCCGCTTAAGGGCTTTTCTTTAGCTTTCTTAATTTAACCGACAATACTCACTGCCTTGGTCTCGGCAGGCTCAAACTCGCAGCGCTTAATATCTGCGCCCAGAGCCTGAAGCTTTTCGATCATATCCTCATAGCCTCTGTCAATATGGTGAATGTCCTCGATTGTGGTCTCACCCTGGGCTATAAGGCCGGCTATGACCATTGCCGCACCTGCTCTTAAATCGTCTGCCCTTATGGGAGAGCCTTTAAGCTGCGGCACGCCCTCAATAATGGCCGCCTTGCCCTCAACCTGAATGAGTGCGCCCATTCTGATAAGCTGGTCCACATATCTGAAGCGGTTGTCCCAGACGCTCTCGGAAAGAATGCTCGTACCCTCAGCGACGGACAGCAGAACCGCCATCTGGGGCTGCATATCGGTGGGGAAGCCCGGATGGGGCATGGTCTTGACATGGCAGCGGTTCAGCCTGCCATGGCTCGAAACCCTGATGCAGTCGTCGAACTCCTCAATCTGAGCGCCGCATTCAATGAGCTTTGCGGAAATGGAGTCAAGGTGCTTGGGGATAACATTCTTTATAAGCACATCACCGTTTGTCGCTGCGGCGGCAACCATGTAGGTGCCCGCCTCAATCTGGTCGGGGATGATGGAATACTGACAGCCGTGCAGCCTGTCCACGCCACGAATCTTGATAATATCCGTACCTGCGCCCCTTACGTCTGCGCCCATAAGGTTAAGGAAGTTTGCAAGGTCGACTATATGAGGTTCCTTAGCCGCATTCTCTATAACCGTAAGACCCTTTGCCTTAACAGCCGCAAGCATTACGTTTACGGTAGCGCCCACGGATACCATATCAAAGTAAACGGAATTGCCGACAATTTCCTTAGCCTTGACCTCCACCATGGCGTTGCCGGTGGTGACGGAGGCACCCAGGGCCTCAAAGCCCTTGATATGCTGGTCTATGGGGCGGACGCCGAAATTGCAGCCGCCGGGCATGCCGACCTTAGCATGCTTAAATCTTGCAAGCAGGGCACCGAGAAAATAATATGACGCCCTCAGATGCCTTGTCATTTCGTTTGAAACGACTGTGGATTTTATGTGAGATGTATCTATTTCCCAAGTGTTTTTGTTGATATTACGGACCTTAGCGCCCATTTCGTCCAGTATCTGCATCAGAATACGGACATCACGGACATTTGGAATGTTTTCAAGCCTGCATACTCCCTCAGCGAGAATAGTGGCCGAAATAATTGCAACGGCGGCATTTTTCGCTCCGCTGATTTCTACTTCACCGCAGAGTCTTTTTCCGCCGCTGATAACGAACTTTTCCAAAATGCGGCACTTCCCTTTATTTTTTTAAAACTCAAAAGAGGAACAATCAAAAATAATCATCACGAAAAGCACTGAGATATTATTGGGGCAATAGGAAATTTTACCAAATAGCAATAATAAAACAGTGCGGAAATTCAAAAAATATTGTGTTCGCCGGATATTATAACATTAGATATTGTAAATTAAAAGTCTTTTTCTGTAAAAAACAACTAAATACAGTTTTTTGTACAATTTGTCAATAAAAAACGAATAATCGGTTAATCATACAAAATCCAATAATACGAATCTACATCAAGATTAATAAAGGAATCAAATGCGACTTTTTGCTCAGCTTAATAATTATGGCTTGATTTATAATTTTATATTCAGAAAAAGAGAATTATTCTCTCCGGTCTTTCCCGATTAGGGCCGCTTCCCCGCATAAGCAGGGAAGCGACTTATGTATTAAAGCGTTATGGTGTTTTGGCCCTCTTTAAGAGCATAAGTATTGCCGCAGAGTACCGCCTCGGCCTTTGCGCCTGCGGGTACTGTAAAGATGTAGACAGTCTTGTCTCCCTCTGTTCTCCATTCGGAGGCTACGGTGCCGAGCTTAGTTTCAATCGAAGCCTTGACAAAGGAGAGCCGCTTATCTGTATAGGGCTTAAAGATTATATCCTCAAAGGCTACGGTGCCCTCTCTCATTGTAATGCCGGCTGCTGCTGCGTACAGCCAGTCGCCCACTGCGCCGTAAGCATAGTGGTTAAAGGAGTTCATGGAAGCCGGCGCAAAGCTGCCATCGGGCTTCTGACCGTTCCAGCGCTCCCACATGGTCGTTGCGCCCTGGGTTACCGGATAGAGCCACGAGGGGTATTCCTTCCTGAGCATCAGGTCGTATGCAAGCTCGATTTCGCCGATGTCCGTCAGTACATGCAGCAGATAAGGAGTTCCCACAAAGCCGGTTGTCAGGTGTCCGACCTTTCTTAAAAGTGCGACGAGCTGCTTTGCTGCAGCCTCTCTGTTCGGAGTAAGAGCGAATTTAAGAGCTAAGACGCAGGCGGTCTGGGTGTTTACCTTTATGGTGCCGTCATTGTTTACATATTCCTCTCTGAAGGCCTTCACGATATTCTCGTAAAGCTCTTTGTGCTCACTCATATCCTTGCCCAGAACCTCGCCGGCCTTGATTAAAAGCTCGGTGGAATAAGCAAAGAAGGCGGAGGCGATATAGTCCTCATCTGTCAGACCCCTTGCGTCCTCATCGCCTAAATCAAGGGCGAGCCAGTCGCCGAAGTGCTTGCCCGTGTTCCAGAGGTACGGACTCGGATTGCCTTTGAAATCCTTCTTTAAGGACTTATCTGCGGCGCAATTCTTAATATAATCCACCCATTTTTTCATCATGGGGAAGTTGTTTTCAAGGTCCTGCTTGTTGCCGTAGGTCAGATACATCTGCCACGGGCAAATGGTTGCGGCGTCGCCCCATGCGGCACTGCCTCCCGACGTCCAGGTAATAGTGGGGATAACATGGGTTATCTCGCCGTTCTCCTTCTGGTCTGCGGCAACATCGTTCAGCCACTTTCTGAAGAAGGTGCTGACATCGTAGTTCATCGAGGCAACCCTTGAGAAGACCTGTGCGTCGCCTGTCCAGCCGAGTCTCTCATCCCTCTGCGGGCAGTCTGTGGGAACATCGAGGAAGTTGCCCCGCTGACCCCAGATGATATTTTCATAAAGCCTGTTAAGAAGCGGGTCGGAGCTTTCAAAATATCCGGTGCGCTTCATATCGGAATAAACGGCGATAGCGGTGAAGTCATTTAAGTCCACATCCTTAAAGCCTTCGAGCTTGATAAACCTGAAGCCGTAGAAGGTCAAGGAGGGCTTGAACGGCATTTCTTTGCCGGAGGAGATAAAACGCAATTGCTGCTTTGCTTTTCTTAAGTTTTTCACATAGACGTTGCCGTTCTTGTCGAGTACCTCGAAGTGGGTGATTTTAAGCTCAGTGCCCTTCGGTGCCTTAGCCTTAAATTCCACATAGCCCGTAAGCTCCTGACCGAAGTCAATTACCGTGTCACCTTTGGGGGTTATAATGAGCTTTTGTGCCGGTACTCTTTCTCTCTCGGCAATCTTTTCGCCCTCTTGGGGAATCAGGATATCTTTAGTATGCGGGAAGGCGACTGCATTCCTCTCTTTTGCAGAGAAATTGTCGTCATAGGTCTCGCCGTTATACATATTGTTGTAAACGGTCTTGCTCTCGCAGGATTTCCATGTCTTGTCAGTATTTAGTATCTCCACAGAGCCGTCGTCGTATGTAAGGCAAAGAGAGGCAATTAATGCGGGCTGGTCGGGCTTAATATGCTTTGTTCCGAGGCGCTCAACCCTGTGAAAACGCCAGCCGCTGCCGACTTCTGCTGTAATAGTGTTTTCGCCGGCATTTATCATATCGGTCACATCATAGGTCTGATACTGCAGACGCTTGTTATATACAGTCCAGCCGGGAGCAAGTATATAATCTCCGACCCGTCTGTCGTTGATTCGGGCAACATAAACGCCGAGGCAGCTGATATATAGCTTTGCAGATTTAACAGGCTTTTCCGCCGTAAACGCCTTAGAGAAAAGAATGGCGGCACCTTTTTTGTACTTAGGGTGCTTGATAAACGATGCAGAGAAGATATTATCCATACTTTTGCCTCCCTTAAATTACGTTAATTTAACAGTCACACTAATTATACTTTGAGGTTAAGATAAGTCAATTCAAATTTAAAGTTTGTAACCTATTAAATATTCTTCCCCGATTTAATTGATGCCGGAAATGTGCTATTCTTAAAGCAGTCAATAATACACAAGGAGATATGAAAATGGATTACCTGTACAACAGTTTAAGCCTCACTCATTTTGCCTCTACAATCTGCGCTCTTGCGAATGTCCCCGCTCCGAAGCAGGCAGACGAACCCGTAGAATCGCTCGTTAAGCTCCTTAATGGCCCCTTTGACAGGATAGTAATACATAACCCCGACGCAGTGGCCCAATGGCTTTACTGTCAGCATTTTGAGCTTTTTGAGAGGGTTCTGCGCCACGCCCCGATTTGCGTACCCTTTAAGACCGTAATGCCCTCCGTTACCCCCGTATGCTTCGGCACAATGTACACGGGCGTTCTGCCGGAGGTTCACGGAATAACGTTTTATACAAAGCCCGTAATTAAGACCGACTCTGTTTACGACGCATTCATAAGGGCGGGCAAAAAGGTCGCCATAGTTGCCGTCGAGGACTGCAGTATGTCAAAAATCTTCCTTGAAAGAGAAATGGACTATTTTATAGAAGAAGATGACGAAAAGGTAAGAGCCAAGGCAATCGAGCTTATAAAAGAAGACAAATACGATTTACTCAGTGTCTACACTCAGGACTATGACAGCACCATGCACAAGATGGGAGTTTTGGCCTCCGAGAGCATAGATGCGCTGAAGCTCCAGATAGACATTTTTGACGAGCTTGCAAATACTTTAAAGAGCTTAAACGACGGCAAGAGGACCCTTCTGACCTTCTCCACGGACCACGGCGTTCACAATGAGCCGAACGGCAGAGGCTCCCACGGCAGTGCAGAAACCTGCGATATCAATATCGCCCACTTCTTCGGCGTTATATAAAGAAATTTTCAAAGCAAATTCATCCATTTGACGCAGATTGTTTGACATTAATTATTTTTTCGGTTAATATATGGGGGCGAGCAAGTTGGGCAATTACGTGCATTTTATGCATGAGGAAAGTCCGGGCTTCACAGAGCAGGATAGCGGCTAACGGCCGCCGAGGGTGACCTTAGGGAAAGTGCAACAGAGATATACCGCCGTTTTTTAAACGGTAAGGGTGGAAAGGCGAGGTAAGAGCTCACCGGCGTGCGGGAGACCGCACGGCCCTGTAAACCCTATCCGAAGCAACACCGACCGGGGGGTCTGCTCGACCGTATCCCCGAAGGGTGGCGTGAGCCCGCCGGCAACGACGGGCCAAGATAGATGATTGCCTTAAATGACAGAACGCGGCTTACAGATTTGCTCGCACAAATATAAAAAAACCCCATAAGATGTTATGGGGTGATTTTTATGCTCGAAAACATAGTTACCGCACTGACACTTGTCTTTTCGCTGCTCGGTCTATTGTCAACGATTTATTACATAACATTAAAAATGCTGAGTCCGAAAAAGTATAAGGATTGCTTCCTGATTCTGCCCCTGTATGACGACAACGAATCAATAATGACCGTCTGCGGGGCCATTGAAAAAAGAAATCTCTTAGGTGAAAAAGACTGCGCCATAATTGCCGTTGACATGGGACTGTCATTTGAAACCTTTAAATACTTAGAGAGAATGTGCCTTGTCAACAACAACATATGGCTTATAAGCAAGGCGGAAATCGCCTCGTTCGTGAGCGAAAAACTCCAGATTTAAGCTCTGTATTTAATCCGAAATTTCGTAAGCTTCAAAAACACAAGAGTGAAACTTTAAGTTCCTCTTGTGTTTTATTTTGTTTTATCAGCACTGCACATCTTGTCGAAAAAACAGACATTTTCCCGCATTATAAAATCAAGTTCACTGAATTGTACAACAAATCGGGAAATTCCCGAATAATATAGTATCTATCTCCAAAAGTGACCTGCGGCTATTGTAAAATCGGGGCTTTAATTATATAATGAAGCTGATGTAATTTCGCTAAAATCAGGCGAAAGCATATTCTTTGGTCGAATACTGATTAAAAGCTTATTTTGAGTTTTAGTCTTTGTTTTATACATTTGCTGACTCCTTAATTTGAAGGCAGAGCAGTGTTCTTTGACCGATATGGAGTTGATAATAATGGAGAGTATTAAGTCATTAAACATACCGGTTGTGGCACTCAGAGGTCTTGTTTTATTCCCGGGGATGACTCTGCATTTTGATGTAGGTCGCAAAACCTCATCCGCCGCCTTGCGTGCCGCACTTGAAGGCAATCAGGACATTTTCCTTGTCACACAAAGGGACATAAATGAAGAAGAACCCCAGCTTACCGGGCTGTATCCGGTAGGCGTTGTTGCGGAATTACGGCAGGTTTTCCGCATACAGGAGGGCACTACATACAGAGTAATCGTAGAGGGTAAGTACAGGGCCACAATCGACTCGCTCACCCAGACTAAGCCCTATTTAATGGCCGAAATAAGGCCCCGAATCGACACCCCCGTCAAAAGCACCCAGAAGGAGCTTTCTCAGGCACTTGTCAGACGGGCAAAGTCATTGTTTGAGGAGTATTCGGAGCTGTCGCCCAAAATCGCTCCAGACGTGCTTGCCAGCATCGAGCAGGAGAACCGTCCCGGCGTGCTTGCGGACATCATAGCCGCCGCAATTCTGCTGCCCATGGCGGACAAGCAGAGTTTGCTTACCCAGAAGAACCCCCTTTCGAGGATAG
The DNA here is from genome assembly GCA_012520115.1 of Clostridiales bacterium. Taxonomy (GTDB): domain Bacteria; phylum Bacillota; class Clostridia; order Oscillospirales; family Acutalibacteraceae; genus DTU053. The sequence goes on from JAAYOZ010000199.1 coordinate 12,738, forward strand.
AGCAGCTTTGCGTCATCCTTACAAAAGAGGTTGACATTCTGCGTCTTGAGGAGGATATTCAGGACCGAGTTCAGGAGCAGATTGACAGCAATCAGCGTGAATACTATCTTCGTGAACAGCTCAAGATAATCAGCGAGGAGCTGCATGAGGGCGATTCGCCCACTTCCGAAGCTGACTCCTATGCCAGAAAGATAAACGCCAGCAAAATGCCCGAGGAGTCAAAGAAAAAGCTCTTTGAGGAGAACAACAGACTTCGCAGAATGTCCCCCGCTTCGCCCGACAGTGCGGTAATCAGAACATATCTTGACCGCTGCCTTGCCCTGCCGTGGGGAATCTATTCAAAGGACAAGACCTCCCTTGCCACAGTCCGCAGAGTGCTCGAAAAGGAGCATTACGGACTCGAAAAGGTAAAGGAGAGAATCACCGAGATGCTTGCCGCAAGGTTCATCTCTAAAGAGATAAAGGGGCAGATAATCTGCCTTGCAGGCCCTCCCGGAGTAGGCAAGACCTCGATTGCAAAGTCCGTGGCATCGGCTTTGGGACGCAAATATGTCCGGATTTCGCTGGGCGGAATCCGTGACGAGGCCGAAATCAGAGGCCACCGCAGGACCTATGTGGGAGCAATCCCCGGCAGGATAATCACCGCAGTGACAAACGCAGGCACCGCAAACCCTCTTATACTGCTTGACGAGATAGACAAATTAGGCGGCGACTTCAGGGGCGACCCGGCTTCGGCACTGCTTGAGGTGCTCGACGCAGAGCAGAATTTCGCCTTTGCCGACCACTATATCGAAATCCCCTTTGATTTAAGTCAGGTTCTGTTCCTCACAACCGCAAACGACGTCTCCGCAATCCCGGAACCCCTGCGTGACAGGATGGAGATAATCGAGCTTTCCAGCTACACTGCAGAGGAGAAGTTTAACATAGCAAAGCGCCACCTTGTGCCTAAGCAGTTAAAGCAGCACGGCCTGACAAGGGCTAATATCCGCATAACGGACAAGGCCCTGAGGCTGATGATAGAGGGCTATACGAGGGAGGCGGGCGTAAGACGGCTCGAAAGGCTTATCTCAAAGCTCTGCCGCAAGGAGGCCGTAAGGCTTGCAGACGGAATTAAGGATACCCTCGTAGTCGACCATCTTAACCTTCAGGAGCTTTTAGGCCCCGTAAAGTTTAAGGACGACCCGACGCTCTATGACGACCAGACGGGCATTGCAAACGGCCTTGCATGGACCTCCGTCGGCGGCGAAATGCTTCAGATTGAGGTTGCCGTCATGGAAGGAACTGGCAAAATTGAGCTTACGGGCAAGCTGGGCGAGGTCATGAAGGAGTCCGCAAGGACCGCCGTCAGCTACCTTCGCTCAAAGGCCGAACAGCTCGGAATCGACAGCGAATTCTATAAGACAAAGGATATACATATCCATGTCCCCGAGGGCGCAGTCCCGAAGGACGGCCCCTCCGCAGGCGTGACTATCGCCACGGCGCTGCTTTCCGCACTGACCGGCAAAAAGGTCAACGGCAAGGTTGCAATGACAGGAGAAATCACCCTGCGTGGCAGAGTATTGCCCATCGGCGGTCTTAGAGAAAAGACCATGGCCGCCTACCGCACGGGCATGACTACGGTGCTTATTCCCCACGGAAATTTATCCGATTTGAAGGAAATCGACAAGACAGTCGAAAAGGCATTGGAGTTCATCCCGGTCCGCACCCTTGACGAGGTCTTCGACCATGCAATTTTAACGGACAAGGCTGAAACGGGCATGGGCGAAATCCATATCCTTAACAAGCCCGCCGTAAACGAAGGCCCGGCTATCTGGACATAAATTAATACAAAGCAAAGAATTGCCGGTTGTTGCACATAACAGCCGGCAATGTTATAATATTCAAAACAATACTCAGATAAGGAGGCGGAAAATGAATTTTAATCTTGTTGAGTTTGAAGCCTCATTCGGCACATCCTCTCAGTTACCCAAATCAAATATGCCCGAGATAGTCTTTGCAGGCCGCTCCAATGTGGGCAAGTCCTCGATGATAAACAAGCTCTTTAACAGAAAGCAGCTTGCAAGGGTCAGCAGCACTCCGGGCAAGACAATAACAATCAACTTTTTCAGGCTCGGCGGAGTCAGATTCGTCGACCTGCCCGGCTACGGCTATGCAAAACGCTCCACAGCGGAGCTGAAACGCTTTGCGGAGCTTATGGAGGGCTATTTCGGCTCAGGCAGGCAGATTAAGCTGATTGTCCAGCTAATCGATATGCGCCACAACCCCACGGCTGACGATATAAATATGATAACCTTTATGTTAAGCCGCAGCCTGCCCTTCGTGATAGTGCTCACAAAGAGCGACAAGCTGAAGCCCACCGAGCGGCAGAAGCGCCTTGAGGCATTAAAAGAGGAGCTTTCCTTTGCGGGGGATTACGATGTAATAGAGTTCTCCGCCCAGACAGGGCTCGGCGTTGACAAGCTCAAAGCATATATAGAGGATATACTCGAAAAGAAATAGAGCGTTTGACATACCTAAATGGAGGAGAGGGAGAATATGAAAAGCATATGGTTTTATGATACGGACTTAGGCAAAATCGGCATAGCAGAGGAAAAGGGCTTTATTACCGACATTATCTTCGGGGAATACAGCGCCGATTTCCCCGCAGAGGAGAGAGAAACCCCGCTTATAAAAGAGGCTTACAGGCAGATAGACCTGTATCTTAAAGGTAAGCTGAGGGAGTTCGACCTGCCCCTGTATCAGCAGGGAACGGCCTTTCAGGAAAAGGTATGGAACGCCCTTCGTGAAATTCCCTACGGCGAAACAAGAAGCTACAAGGATATAGCCGTGGCCATCGGCAACGAAAAGGCCACAAGAGCCGTCGGCAGCGCCAACAACAAAAACAGCTTGCCCATAGTCATCCCCTGCCACAGGGTCATCGGTGCGGACGGCAAGCTGGTAGGCTACGGCGGCGGACTTAATATCAAAGAATTTCTCCTCTCCTTCGAAAGCAGTAACAAGCGCTGACAACAATTAATACAGACTGTCTTTAAGCTCTGTCTTAAAGGCAGTTTTTGTTTTGTTTTAAGCCCTCCTGACTGCCCGTTTCGATTGACACAAACGTTTTTTTTGTGATATCATAAACTAAACTTTTTATATAAAAAATTGCCCTAAAAAGCCCGAATTTGCAGCAAATGCAATAATACAGAGGCTAAAGGGCAGAAAAACATATTTGTGGAGGGTTTTTATGAGTTTATCGGAACAAACTGAGCAAAGCGCCCCCACTCTGACCGAGGAAAAAGAGAATAATAAACCCGTGAGGGAATACCTCTCGCCTAAGGCCATGGCGGCCTATATCATTTCGGGAATAGGCGATAAGAACTGGGAGACTTTCAGCGGTCATAACGGTTTTTTCTATAATACGACCTTCCTGAATGCGTCCCCCCAGACCCTTGCACTGGCAGACGCAATCTGCGGCGTTGCCGATGCTTTGGACAACGCTATTTCGGGGCCGATTATCGACAGGACAAGAACCAGATGGGGCAGAATCCGCCCCTATCTTGTTGCGACACTGCCCTTATGGCTTATATCCTCCGCCGTTCCGTGGTTCTTGCCCTCAAACCTTTCGCAAAAGGCTCTTTTGCCTATTTTTCTGATTTTATCGTACCTTGGCTCAATAGCCAATTCCTTTTACGGTCCGGCCTATGCGGCAATACTTTATAACATTACGCCCAACGCCGACGAGCGCAACAAGCTAATAGCCGCCGATACCTATGTGGACCTTCTGGGCGTGTGGCTGCCCTCATTGTTCCCCTTCTTTATAGACTACCTGCCGGGCAATATCCCGACCCGCTATATCTATATAGGCGGAGCAATGTTCTTTATTTCGATTGTCGTCATCTTCAGAACCTACGGCTTCTTTGCTTTAAGGGAGCGCATACCCCTCGCATCAAGGAAGACCATGAAGCAGTACGGTCTTGTCGACTCAATCAAGCAGGTCGCATCCTGCCGTCCCATGTTGGTACTTCTCATAAAGGGCTTCTTCGGGGTAGGCAAGGGCATTGGTGTCAGTGTTGAGAACTATTTCTGGCTTAACTGCACGGGCAAGCTGTCAAATCAGTTCTTCGCAGGCCTCTTTACGGGACTTCCGAGCTATTTCGTCCTGCCACTGGCCCCCAGACTTACAGAGAAAATGGGCCTTCGCAACCTCGGCTCCTTTGCCTATCTTTTCAGCAGTGTCTCATATTTCGTGATGTATCTTGTAGGCTATTCCCCCACAAAGAACAGCATCGTCAACCTCGTCTGGCTGGTCATTGCCCTCACCCTTGCGGGAGCCTTAAACAGCATTCAGCGTTATTCAAGCTTCGCTCTGCAGGGCGATATGTACGACTATGTGGAGTGGAAGACGGGCATCAGAAACGAAGGTATGCTGACAGCCGCCATGGGCTATATCGGCCTTGCCACCAATACACTGGGCAAACTGATTACAGGCGTTGTCATCAAGGCTATAAATTACAAGCCCCTCATAAACTCCGCAGGCATATTAGTGCCCCAGACCGACCCGAAGATGTTAAGGGCAATCTGGACAGTCTTCGCCCTTGCTCCCGCCTTCGGCAGACTGTTCGAGGGTCTGAGCCTTCGCTTCTTCAATGTCCACGGCTCAGTCCGTGAGAGGATGCTGCAGGACCTTGCGGTACAAAGAGCCGAAAGAGTAGCCCAAATGGGCAAGGACGGCCACGGAACGTAAAAGCGCAAACTATATATTGAAAGGTGAATAATATGCTTACAGGTATTCCCGACATTATTTCCCCCGAGCTTTTAAAAATACTTCACGAAATGGGTCACGGCGACGAGCTGGTAATCGGCGACGGCAATTTCCCCGCAGCCTCAAACGCAAAGCGCCTTGTCCGCTGCGACGGCCATACCGTCCCGCCGTTATTGGACGCCATACTTACCCTTTTCCCTCTCGACACATTTGTTGACAGCCCCGTAATGCTCATGGCTCCGACGCCGGGCGATACGGTGGACCCTAATGTAAAAAAGACCTACGCTGAGATAGTAGCAAAGTCCGGCGACTTTAAAATCAGCGAAATCGAGCGCTTCGCCTTCTATGAAAGGGCAAGAAACGCCTACGCTATTGTCGCCACCAGCGAAACCGCCCTTTATGCAAACGTAATCATCAAAAAAGGCGTAGTTATAAGATAGAAGCCTTAGGAGGGGAAACATGAGTACAAAAAGAGTCCTTGCTTTCGACTTCGGAGCCTCAAGCGGCAGAGCGATTCTCGGTACCTTTGACGGCGAGAAAATCACCCTCAATGAAATACATAGGTTTTCCAATGACCCCGTCAAGGTGGGCGACACCCTCTATTGGGACATATTAAGGCTTTTCCATGAGATAAAGCAGGGCATATTAAAGGCAAAGCACTTAGGCGGCTTTGACAGCATCGGCATTGACACCTGGGGAGTGGACTTCGGTCTCATAGGCTGTGACGGCGCCCTTTTGGAAAATCCGGTGCATTACAGGGACGAGCGCAACAACGGCATGATAGAAGAGGCCGACAAAATCATCTCCAAAGAGGAGCTTTATTCACTCACGGGCATTCAGTTCATGCAGTTCAATACCCTGTATCAGCTGCTTTCCTTAAAGCTCAAACGCCCGCACATCTTAGAGCGCACAAAGAGGCTGCTCTTTATGCCCGACCTTATGAGCTATATGCTGACGGGCGAGATTTTCTCAGAGTATTCCATAGCCACCACCTCCCAGCTTGTTGACCTCAAGACAGGGGAGTGGTCATATTCGCTTATGGATAGATTCGGCTTCCCTAAGGACATATTCGCACCCATCGTCAAGACAGGTACAGAAATCGGCAGGCTCAGAGCCGACATAGCCGAGGAGCTTGGAGTTGACAGGGTAAAGGTCATAGCCGTTGCGGGACACGACACACAGAGCGCCGTTACCGCCGTGCCCTCACTGCAAAAGGACTTCGCCTTTATCAGCAGCGGCACATGGTCACTTCTCGGCACCGAGTCGGATAAGCCCTTCTTAACTAAAGAAGCCATGGACTTCAATATCACAAACGAGGGCGGCTTTGAGGGCTCGATAGCCTTTTTAAAGAACATCTGCGGCCTGTGGCTCATTCAGGAGAGCAGACGCCAGTGGATAAGAGAAGGCGAGGAGCATTCATACGCAGAGCTTGAACGCTTTGCCCTCGACGCTGAGCCATTTAAGTGCTTCATCGACCCTGACGCACCGGACTTCCTTACCATGGGCGATTTGCCGAACAGGATAAGGGAGTTCTGCCGCCGCACGAATCAGTATGTCCCCCGGACCAAGGGCGAAATAGTCAGGTGTATATATGAAAGTCTCTCCATGAAATACAAATATACCCTTTCGGGAATTGAAAAGTGCACCAAAAAGGTTTATGATAAAATACACGTGGTAGGCGGCGGAGTGAAGGACACCTTCCTTTGCGCCCTGACCGCCGACTCATGCAACAGAACAGTCTGTGCCGGCCCGATTGAGGCGACTGTCCTCGGCAATATTTCAGTTCAGCTTCTTGCCGACGGCAGTATAGAGAGCATCGAAAAGGCAAGGGAGATAATCTCCCGCTGCGAGGATATAAGGGTATATGAGCCTAAGAATCCTGAAGCTTACGATGCGGCATATGACAGATTTCTCAGTATATTAAACGGATAATTTCTATAGAAACAAAATTGAAAGGATGATTATTGATGAGTTACCCCAAAATCGGCATAAGGCCTATCATTGATGGTCGCTGGGGCGGAGTCAGAGAAAGTCTTGAAGCCACGACAATGGCAATGGCAAAGAGCGCCAAGGAATTTATCGAGAGCAATGTCTACTATTCCGACGGCACCCCCGTGCAGTGCGTTATTTCCCCCTGCACAATAGGCGGCGGCGCAGAGGCCGCAAAGTGCGCCGAGTATTTCGCCACACAGAATGTTGTCGCAACTCTCTCCGTTACCCGCTGCTGGTGCTACGGCAGTGAAACAATGGACCTTGACCCCACAACAATAAAGGCAGTCTGGGGCTTTAACGGCACAGAGCGCCCCGGCGCCGTTTATCTTGCAGCCGTTCTTGCAGCTCACGCACAGAGAGGCCTCCCCGCCTTCTCAATCTACGGCAAGGATGTTCAAGACGCAACCGATACAAGCATCCCCGAGGATGTTGCAGAGAAGCTTCTCCGCTTCGCCCGCTGCGCAGTCGCAGTCGGTCAGATGAGAGGCAAGACATACGCAGGCATCGGCTCCGTTTCAATGGGCATCGCAGGCTCTGCCATGGACCCGATGTTCTTCCAGAACTATCTCGGCATCCGCCCCGAGTGGATAGATATGTCCGAAATCAAACGCCGCATAGACCTCGGCATCTATGACCATGAGGAGTTCGAGAGGGCTCTTAAATGGACTAAGGAGCACTGCCCCGAGGGCTTTGACAAGAACGCAAATCCCCACACCAGAGAGCAGAAGGACAAGGAGTGGGAGTTCGTTGTCAAGATGACACTTATCTTCCGTGATATCATGCTCGGCAACCCGAAGCTCAGTAATATTCTCCCCGTCGGCGACGAAGCAAAGAAAGCCGGCGCACTCGATACAGGCTGGCATGAGGAAGCACTCGGCAAGAACGCAATCTTGAGCGGCTTCCAGGGTCAGCGCCAGTGGACCGACTATCTGCCCAACGGCGACTTCTCCGAGGCCATTCTTAACTCCAGCTTCGACTGGAACGGCAAGAGAGAGCCGCTGACTTTCGCAACCGAAAACGACGGTCTTAACGGCGTTTCAATGCTGTTCGGCAAGCTCGTTACCGGCACTGCAAGCCTATTCGCCGACGTCCGCACATACTGGAGCCCCGAGGCTGTTGAGAAGGCAACGGGCAAGAAGCTCTCCGGCAGAGCCGCAAACGGCTTTATCCACCTAATCAACTCAGGCTCCGCAGCCCTTGACGCAACAGGCATGTCAAAGGACGAGAACGGCAACCCGGTAATCAAGAAATGGTGGGAAGTAACAGACGAGGATATAGAGAATATGCTCTCAGTCACCGACTGGTGTCCCGGCGATCTCGGCTACTTCAGAGGCGGCGGCTTCTCCTCACACTTTAAGACCAGAGCCGAAATGCCCATGACAATGATAAGAGTAAACCTTATCGAAGGCCTCGGCCCGGTGCTTCAGATTGCAGAGGGCTACACCGTAATCCTGCCCGACGACATTCACGACGCACTCGACAAGCGCACAGACCCCACATGGCCGACCACTTGGTTCGTTCCGAACCTTACAGGCAAGGGCGCATTTAAGGATGTCTACTCCGTAATGGCTAACTGGGGAGCAAACCACGCCTCGCTCACATACGGACACATCGGCGACGACCTTATTACACTTGCCAGCATGCTCAGGATACCCGTTGCTATGCACAATGTATCCGAGGACAGGGTTTTCCGTCCCCATGCATGGAGCGCATTCGGAACGGCAGACCTGGAGAGCGCAGACTATCGTGCCTGCGCCACCTACGGCCCGCTTTACAAATAATCATCCGAAACAAAAACTCTGCGGAGAATCCGCAGAGTTTTTTCATGCAAAAAGCCGGCAGAGAAAACCCTGCCGGCTTGAAATTTGACTTGTTACGGCTGAATTTCTGTCTGGCCTGCGTTTGCACTCTTTACAAAGCCCATCCAGCTCTTGCCGGGGTTGATTACAAGCTCCTTGCCGCTTAAATCATAGAGCTTCAGCATATCCCTGTCGGAGCCCTTTTCCCACTTAATCTGCTCTGCCTTGCCGCCGTAGACATAAAGTCCCTCGCCCTTTGTAAGGTCATAGGTAACATGTCCCTTATCGGTGCCCATGCTCTCAACATTGGCATACAGCACAAACACATTCTCCACGGCAACCTGCTCGCCCTTGTCGTCAACCGTTTTATTGTTGTTTATAAAGCTGTAATACTTGTTGTCCTCAGCGTTGTATTTGAAGGTATACTTGTAGCTTGATGAGAAAACAGCAAGTATGCTGCTGCAGTCCTGACCGCTCAGAGCCCTCGGAGCGTTTTCGGGAGCGAAGGTAAAGGGGTACTTGTAATCCTCTTTAATGTCGGTTCTGACTTTCAGGTCCTTAATCGCCTTAATCATATTGGCTCCGGTGGTATAGCCCGTATGCTCAAGAGCCACGTTCCTCGACTTGTCACGGGCAAAGTATTTGTCAGAATAGGTAATTCCGTCAATATGGTCTGTCTTAAGGTTCTTCATCCTGTCATAAGCAAAGGTGCTGCCGCCCCAGTGAAGGAAGATAGCGTCAAAGCCCTCCACCATCTCGACGAAATAATGCCTTGCGCTGCGCATTGAGCCCATTTTCTCCGGCATATTCTCTGCCTTTGCGTAGACCCACAGCATCCTCGTAACGCCGCCCTCAGCCTCGAACTCAAGAATCATGTCCGGCGAGGTAAGACCCCACTGAGGTCTTGCGGGGGGAGCGTTGTTAATCGACACAATTAAAGGCCTGCTGCTGACTTCAGAGGGCGTATAGCCGCTGAGTCCCGTAAAGGGGTTTATATCCTCACGTGCCATCATTGCTGGCTCGGTTTCGGGCAGGGTTGTGGCTTTATCGTTGTCCTTCTTTGAACAGCCCGTCAGCATTGTAGGTATAATAACAAGGGTCAGAATCAAAAGAACGGCACAAGCTTTTGTATATGTATTTGACTTATGTTTCATTGTAACTGCCTCCAATTCTCTTTTCAAAATTATACTCCTTTTTCATAGGCTATTCAATAAGGAATAACGACGAAAGATTGTTTAAGATTTCATAAAAAAGTCACTGATTATACTTTTTGCATAGTTTTCCGGCCTGTGGCTGTTAAAGGTAACAAGCAAAGGAAGTCTCGGCTTTCCGGTCTGAACCTTAATGCCCGCATGGCGGTAGCCGAAAACGGCAGGGGGCAGCTTTGTCACGATGTC
>JAAYOZ010000200.1 GCA_012520115.1 Clostridiales bacterium
AGCATTATCTCTTAAGGTCGGGCAGGAAGATTTACTCAAAGGACGCAAAGCTCGCCGCAAACGCATACAAAATGCCCCTTAATAATCTTCAGATTATTAAGACCGAAAACGGCAAGACAACGGACATATATATTAAGACCGACTGGCTTGTGCCGATAAATGCGGAATTAAAGCCCCAGAACTACCATGTGGGCTTTGAGGGCAGACCCTTCAATGTAAGCTCCTTCACGTCCTCCTATATAGATTTCCTGTTCTATTACACAGACAGGGTTTCGGGTAAGCCCGAATTCTCTGAAAACAGCGTATTAAAGGATGCACAGTGGCTTGCTGGAAAGGAGAATTCTCTGAAAGTCCTGCGCCTTAATTTAAGAGAGGCGGGCAAATTCTACGGCTACTCCATGACAGTCACAAGCGACGGCTATATAAAGATATCCTTTAAGCAGAAGATAACATCACTTTCGGGCATGACCATTATGCTTGACCCCGGTCACGGCGGCAAAAAGGACCCGGGCACATATTCGGTTTATCCTAATCTTAACGAAAAAGAGATTAACATCAAGCTCGCCACCATTATGAAAAGGGAGCTTGAGGCAAAGGGCGCAACGGTCATCTTTACCCGCACGCAGGACGTGGATATGCCGAGAGAAGAGCGCGCCCTATTTGCAAAAAAGAAGAACCCAGATTTATATGTCAGCGTTCACTGCGACGGCTCTGAATCCTCAAGCCTTTCGGGTACTCACAGCTTCTATTACAGGGCCTTCTCAAAGCCCCTTGCGGACTCGATTCATAAGGAGCTTGTAAGCGCATACAGGAATGTCATCTACACGCCCGACAGCACTGCCTACAATAAGGTCGACAGGGGCGTGAAGTTCAAGCCCTTCAATGTTACAAGGATTGAGGAATGCCCGTCGGTGCTTATCGAATTCGGCTTTCTGACCAATGCATCCGACTGCAACGTGCTTATAAATCCCCAGTATCAGGAGGTGCTTGCAAAGGCGGCGGCAAAGGGCATTGAGAACTATGTATTGAGCCAGAAATGATATTAAGCCTTAAAGTTGTATGTTATTACATCTTTAAGGCTTTATTGCTGCAAATAATGTATAATTATTCACAAAATTCTAAAAAATATTAAATTCTTATTGACTATATACATATTAATAGTATAATGAACACAAACAAATTAACCATTTGTTTCCTATTACTTTTTTGGAGGTTATCTAATTGTTCAGGATTTTTATTGACGGCGCTGAGGGAACCACGGGGCTTAGAATCCATGACCGTCTTTCCGCTCGCAGAGACATAGAGCTTTTAACCCTTGACAGCTCGCTGCGAAAGGACCCTGCTGCCCGAAGAGAAATGCTGAACACTGCCGACATCTCCTTTTTGTGCCTGCCGGATGAGGCCGCAATTGAAGCCGTTGCAATGCTCGAAAACGAGAATGCAAGAATAATCGACACCTCGACGGCGCACAGGACTAATGCAGAGTGGAGCTACGGCTTTCCGGAGCTGTCAGCAGAGCTAAAAGAAAAGATAATAAAGGGCAGGTTCACCGCCGTGCCCGGCTGCCATGCAAGCGGCTTTGAGGCTCTGATTTATCCTCTTGTAAAGCGAAGCATCATATCCCCTTCCCTGCCTATTTCCTGCTTTTCGGTTACGGGATACAGCGGCGGCGGCAAAAAGATGATAGCGGAATACAATGACGAAAACAGGGATGTTTCCCTCGGCAGCCCGAGGCAGTACGCTTTGGGGCAAACACACAAGCACCTGAAGGAAATGCAGTATATCACGGGACTCGAATTAAAGCCCGTGTTCTCTCCGGTAGTTGCGGACTTTTACAGCGGCATCTGCCTGACCGTTCCGCTTCATGCTTTGCAGTTGAGCGAGCCGCTGAGTGTGGCTGAATTACGTGAGGTTTACAGCGAACATTATGCTTCTTCGGAGGTTGTGAGCTGCAGCATGAGTGACGACGTTGCCGCTTTGCCTGCAAATGCGCTCTCCGGCAAGGACAGCATGGTCATAGGCGTTTACGGCAATGAGGAGCGAATCATACTGACCGCTACTTATGATAACCTCGGCAAGGGCGCATCCGGCGCTGCGGTGCAGTGCATGAATCTGATGCTCGGTCTTACAGAAACAACGGGGCTTGAATTATAAATATTTGAAAGGTTGATAGATTTGAAATTCATCAGCGGCGGTGTCTGTGCCGCCAAGGGGTTTACCGGTGCGGGAGTTCATTGCGGAATTAGGAAGAACAAATCCAAAAAGGACCTTGCGCTTATTCTCTCGGAAAAGGTCGCTTCGGCGGCCTCCATATATACTAAAAATCTTGTTAAGGGCGCACCCTTAATCGTTACAAAGGAGCATTTGCAGAACGGTAAGGCTCAGGCGGTCATCTGCAACAGCGGCAACGCCAACACCTGCAATGACAACGGTATTGAAATTGCCGAGGGCATTTGCAGTATCTTAGCTGATGAGCTGAATATCAGTGCCGAGGATATTATAGTCGCCTCCACGGGCGTTATAGGTCAGAAGCTGAGCCTTGAGCCATTTGAAAGCGGCATCCCCGCTCTTGTGAAGGAGTTAGGCTTAAAAAGCTCTGATGCGGCTGAGGCCATTATGACCACCGACCTTAAAATGAAGGAAATAGCCGTGGAGTTTGAGCTTTCGGGCAAGGTGTGCAAAATGGGCGCAATCGCTAAGGGCTCAGGCATGATTCACCCGAATATGGCCACAATGCTCTGCTTTATCACGACGGATGCGGCGATTTCCCCGGAGCTTTTGCACAAGGCTCTTGTCACCGCCGCAGACGATACCTTTAACATGCTCAGCGTTGACGGGGACACCTCCACAAACGATATGGTATCCATCCTTGCAAACGGCATGGCGGAGAATGCTCCCATAACAGAGGAGAACGGGGATTATGCGGTTTTCGTTTCCGCTCTGACTGAGATTTCAATGCAGATTACAAGGATGCTTGCAGCCGACGGCGAGGGAGCGACAAAGCTTTTGCAGTGCGAGGTCTACGGCGCAGCCGATAAGGAAACCGCAAGGAAGGCCGCAAAGTCAGTTATATGCTCAAGCCTTTTCAAGGCCGCCATGTTCGGTGCCGACGCTAACTGGGGCAGGGTCCTCTGCGCTCTCGGATATTCCGGAGCCGACCTTGACGTTACGAAAATCGATGTTGCCTTTAAGAGCGCAAACGGGCTTATCGAGGTCTGCAAAGACGGTGCTGGCATTGACTTCAGTGAAGAAATCGCAAAAGAGGTTCTGACAGCAAACGAAATCGAGATACTCATTAATCTTAACAGCGGAAATGAAAGTGCCATGGCCTGGGGCTGTGATTTAAGCTACGACTATGTAAGAATAAACGGCGATTATCGCTCGTAATGAGGTGCGAAATGGATTTATCAAACGAGCAGAGGGCGGAAATACTGGTACAAGCCCTGCCCTACATACAAAAGTACTATAACAAGATTATAGTAATCAAATACGGCGGTAATGCCATGCTTAACGACGAATTAAAAAAATCCGTTATGCGTGATATTGTCCTGCTTTCGTTAATAGGTATTAAAGTAGTACTGGTTCACGGCGGCGGCCCGGAAATCTCGGATATGCTCTCCAAAACGGGCAAGGAGAGCAAATTCATCGGCGGTCTGAGAGTCACCGACGGGGAGACCATGGACATAGTTCAAATGGTACTTTCGGGTAAAATCAATAAGGAGCTTGTCAGCCTCATAAACAGCATAGGAGGCTCCGCTGTCGGCCTCAGCGGCATCGACGGCGCACTCATAGAAACAAAGCAGCTCTGCGAAGAATTAGGTTTTGTGGGAGAAATTGTAAAAATAAATTCAAAGATTATTACGGATGTACTTGAAAAAGGGTACATTCCTGTTGTATCATCAATAGGATGTGACTCGTCAGGAAACGCATACAACATAAATGCGGATACGGCAGCGGCAGAGATTGCTTCAAGCCTGAAGGCCACAAGCTTCATCCTTATGACCGATACAATAGGGCTTCTGAACGACAAGAATGACGTCAACACTCTTATTCCGAGGGTTGACATCAAGGAAGCACCGGCCCTTATTGAGTCGGGCATTGTTGACGGCGGCATGCTGCCTAAGGTAAACTGCTGTATCAGTGCTGTTGAAAAAGGCGTAGACAGTGTTTTCATCATTGACGGGAGAGTTCCCCATTCAATTTTAATCGAGGTATTGACCGATAAAGGAATCGGAACTATGTTTTATAAACAGTAGGGGGGATGTACTTGAGTATTATTGAAAACGACCGCAAATATATTGCGGAAACGTACAACAGGTTTCAGGTAGCCTTTGAAAAAGGCAAGGGCTCGCTGCTGTATGATGTGGACGGAAAAAGGTACATAGACTTAGCCTCGGGTGTTGCGGTAAACATATTCGGCGTGGGTGACGACGAATGGAAAAAGGCCGTTATCGACCAGCTTAACAACATTCAGCACACCTCAAATTTGTATTACTCAAAACCCCAGACCGAGCTGGCAAGAATCCTGTGCGAACGTACCGGCATGAAAAAGGTATTCTTCGTAAACACGGGCGCAGAGGCTAACGAAACTGCAATCAAGGCCGTAAGGAAATACTCCTACAACAAGTACGGCGAGGGAAGAAACGCAATAATAACCCTTGAAAACAGCTTCCATGGCCGGACTATGGGCGCTCTTTCGGCAACAGGCCAGCCTAATTACCATGTAGGCTTCGGCCCGATGCTCGGCGGCTTTGTTTATACTCCCGCAAACGATATTGAAAAACTGAAGGAAGCAGTTAAGAACAATAAATGCTGCGCTATGATGCTCGAGTTCATTCAGGGCGAGGGCGGACTTAATATGCTCACAGAGGAGTATATTAAGGCGGCGGCACAGCTTTGCAAGGAGAACGATATCCTGTTTATCGCCGACGAGGTTCAGACCGGCAACGGCAGAACGGGCAAGCTCTATGCCTATATGCACTACGGCCTTGAGCCGGATGTAATCACCACCGCTAAGGGTCTCGGTGCGGGACTGCCTATCGGCGCTACAATTCTGGGCGAGAAGCTCAAGGATGTTTTCACTCTCGGCTCCCACGGCTCCACCTTCGGCGGCAACCCCGTTTGTGCCGCAGGTGCAATCAGCGTAATGAACAGGCTTACAGACGAGCTTTTCGCCGAGGTGACAGAGAAGGGCGAATTTATCAAGAATGAGCTGAAAGGCGCAAAGGGCGTCAAATCCGTATGCGGCATGGGACTGATGGTCGGCATTGAAACCGACGCTCCTCCGGCGGATGTGGCTAAAAAGGCTGTCGAAAACGGAGTCTTAGTGCTGACTGCCAAGACAAAGGTAAGACTGCTGCCCCCCTTAAACATCCCCTTCGATGTTTTAAAGGAAGCTGTCGAGCTGCTTAAACAAACAATCGCAGAATGTTCACAAAATCTTTAAACACACAAAGCCGCACAAAGTGCGGCTTTAATTTTTGCATTGAATCATTATTTATTTTCCGACCAAAAATAATAAAAGGGTACTGTGCTGACTTTGTTTATAAATTTTAAGTCCTTATCCTACAATAAATCTCGCAAATTCTACGAAAATAAAAAAATGTAGCAAAGGGTCGGTTTTGCTCTTGCAAATAAATGTATTTGTTGTAGAATATAATTGTCACTTGAGTGCAGGCTGAGAACACGGTTTTGCCTGCCGTTATTGCCGGAAGTAAAAATACTTTATGGAGGATATCTAAATGCCAACTTATACGGAAGACTTTACCACTATCCCTTACGGGCCCTTAGGAATTATTGCTACCCCGGGATGTGAGGAATTAGCTGAGAAAATCGACAGGTATATCGTCGAGTGGCGAGCAAGCAGGGAGAGTGAACACAAGTCCACTATTGCTTTCGCAGGCTATCAAAGGGATTCCTATCTTGTAAATGTAAAATTTCCCCGCTTCGGCTCCGGTGAGGGAAAGGCTCTTATAACACAATCCGTCAGAGGATATGATTTGTTTATCCTCACGGATGTTTTTAATTATGGGGAAACTTTTAAAATGTACGACATGGTTGTGCCCATGAGTCCCGACGACCACTATGCAAACCTCAAAAGGGCTATCGCCGCCGTTGCGGGCAAGGCGCACAGGATTTCGGTCATTATGCCCATGCTCTATGAGGGCAGACAGCACAAGCGCTCAAGCCGTGAGTCCCTTGACTGCGCCATCGCTCTTCAGGAGCTTTGCCTTACAATGGGCGTTGACAACATAATCACCTTTGACGCCCATGATGCAAGGGTTCAGAACGCAATCCCCCTGCACAGCTTTGAAAACGTATCCACCGTTTATCAGATGATTAAGGCTCTTGTCAATACGGTAGACAACCTAAAAATCGACAAGGAAAACCTTATGATAATCTCCCCCGACGAGGGCGGAATGAGCAGGTGTATCTACTACTCAACGGTTCTGGGACTTGAGCTCGGTATGTTCTACAAGCGCCGTGACTACACAAGGGTCGTCGACGGCAGAAATCCGATAGTGGCTCACGAGTACCTGGGTATAAGCGTTGAGGGCAAGGATGTCGTCATTGTCGACGATATGATATCCTCCGGCGAATCGGTGCTTGAGGTTGCAAGAAAACTAAAGAGCATGAAGGCAAGAAGAATATTTATCTGCGCCGCCTTCGGCCTCTTCTGCGACGGTCTCAACAACTTTAACAGAGCCTACAAGGAGGGCGTAATCGACAGGGTATTTACAACGAATCTTGTTTACAGAAGCCCTGAGCTTCTTGCCTGCGAGTGGTTTACAGAGGTCGATATGTCAAAGTATGTTTCGCTGCTGATTGACACGCTTAACCACGACCTTTCAATAAGCAAGCTGCTCAATGCCTCCGAAAGAATCAATAACTTCCTCAAGCTCAAGGGCTATAAATAAGAGATATAAAAAAGCTGACGGGAGGGATTTTAATAGCTCGGATAATTACATTGGCTTCAGGCAAGGGCGGGACAGGCAAGTCCACCCTGACGGCTGCTATCGGCAGGAATTTGTCAAGAGCGGGCAAGAGGGTTCTGCTTGCCGACATG
>JAAYOZ010000201.1 GCA_012520115.1 Clostridiales bacterium
GTTTATCACAAAAGACGGCGAATTAAAAGCCCGACAGCAAAAAGCAATAAAAAAGGACGGAAGCTATAAGCTCCCGTCCCGTATTCTTATGATTTTGAGTAGCTAAGTCCGGCTTCAATCTTATCGTTGATTCTCTTTAATGCCCTCTTAACGGCGCTGTCCTTTGCCTCTACCGCAAACGGGCTTTCCTCCATCGTCTTGTCAAAGAAGGCCTGTGTCTTATCGGTTGCAATAGTATTAATTGCAGTTTCCTTCCATACAGGCTCTTCGTTTGTGGAAACAAAGTACATAATGTGATAGCCGAATTTAGTTTCAACTATTTCCGTATCTCCGGGCTTTCTTGCCGGGTCAAATGACCATTCCTCAAAGGGCTTTACATACTGACCCTTCTCCATATCTTTGATAAGTCCGCCCTCTGTTGAGCCGGCTGCCGACAGTGAGCCTTTGTCATCGCTGTATTTCTCAGCAAGAGCTGCGAAAGCTTCCTCTGTCTTGTCGCCTGCAAGGTATTCGTTATAAATATCCTCAGCCTTTTTCTTGTGCTCTGCCTTCTTTTCGTCGGTCAGTTCAACAGTCTTTGTATTGCCGTTCTTGTCCTCTTCGGTGTTTTCGAACTTAACAAGGATGTGACGGACATTAACAGGCTTAATCTCATCCTTTGCCGCCGGTGCGGTTATATACATAACCTGCCAGTAGTCGGAGGAGGAGAATACAGCCTTGTCGCCGACCTTGCGGTCTGTCGAGAAGAGCCAGTCGGCTGCTTCCTTGCTGACGTTTGTTTCGACAGTGCCGTAGTCCACATTTACAACCTTAGTCTGTTCGTCGCTGTTATATTCTTTCTTATCCTCGCCCTCGTAATAGTGTTCGGCAAGCTTGAGGAATGAAGCCTCGTCGGTAATCTTTGAAAGGAATTCCTTAGCCTTAATCTCTGCCTTTGTGGGCTCCTTATTCTCGGTTGTGGCTTCGGTGGTTTCGTCCTTCTTGGTGTCGTCAGCCGCCGTGGTTTCCTCATCCTTTTCGTCCTTTATCTCAAAGCCGAAAAGCCTTAACGAAACCTTATCATACTCGGTACGGTTCTCTTTATATTCGTTTTCTATTTCCTCAGCGGTGATGCCGTTTTTGAACTCATTCTGCTTTGCGGTCATGTACTCTTCATACATGGTCTGCTCGGTCATGATTTTTCTGAGGGTCTTTTCGTTCATGCCGCTGATGATTGAAACGGAGAGGAATCTGTTAAGCGAGTACTCGCCGCCCTGAACGCTCTGAGCCTGCTTTCTGTATTCCTCGATATTATCTTCAATCGATTTAAGGCCTTCTTCGCTTATCTTAAAGCCTTCGGCAACAGCCTTTGTATAAACGGTCTTATACTGCTTTACCGTTTCCTTTACACGGTCGACGAATAACTGCTCGAAGGTAATCTCTTCGTCATTTTCGTTCTTAGTGGTCTGGTCAGCGGGCATTACGCTGGAATCAAAGCCCGTGTAGAGCTTGCCCATGCCCTGGCCGTATGAGGAGTCATACTGCTGAGAGGTGTTCCTATACTGTGAATAAATGCTCAGGTAATAATAAGCATACTCTACAACATTGATCTTCTCGTCGCCGACTTTCATAACTGTGGTTATTTTGTTCGGCACGCCGAAGAAATTAAGAAGGCCGTAGACAGCCGCAATGCAAACAGCCGCCGCAATAACGATTTTAACAGCCTTTGCTATCCTTGCACGGACCTTCACATTGATGGGGCTTCTTTTAGCAACCTTCTGCTTTTTCTTTGCAAGTCTTTCCTTGCGCTTCTGACGGTATACCTCAGCCTGATTTTCGGTAGTCTTTTTAGCCATGTTTGCTTTCTCCTCACTACTGGTAATAAGCATAAACCTTTTATGTTCTATATAGCCGTAAATTCTTTTAGCGGGTTGAGGCTAAAGATAAATTTACCGCTTTGACGGCACTTAAATATATTATAATAATTCTGAAGGATTCGCAAGTCCCAAAAAAGCAAATGTAAATTTTTGCCCAAAAGCTTTCAATAAGAAGCGGGCAGAATTTTAAATGGTCGGATGAAACAAGCGTAAAATCAATGCCGTCCTTATTGAAATGTGCGTACCTTGCGATGTTCTCCGCATGAATATGCCCGTAAAAACACCTTTTAACAGGGTATTCCATAAGCACGTTATAAATCTCCTCGCACTTTTCATTGGCATTCAGCGGCGGATAGTGCAGGAAAACCAACAGCTCGCCGCCGAGCTTCAAGCCGTGTTCAAGGGAAGTCCTGAGCCTTCCGGCCTCACGCAGGATAACCTTTTCGCTTTCGGGCTGTATGTCGTCAAAAAACCAGCCCCTTGTGCCGCAGATAGCATAATCCCCGACCTTGTAAGCGTTGTTGTGCAGGATTTTTATGCTGTCAAAGCCGTTTTTATTTAAAAAAGCATCCATTTTTGCCTTTGTGGTCCACCAGTAATCATGATTGCCTTTAAGGATGATTTTTTCCCCGGGCAGTGAGTGCAGAAAGGCAAAATCCTTCTCGCTTTCTTCGAGCTTCATTGCCCACGAAATATCGCCGGGAATCACGACCGTGTCATTATCGGAAACTGCTCTTTCCCAGTTTTCCCTGAGCTTTTCCGTATGTGAAAACCAGCCCTTGAAAATGTCCATGGGCTTGTCCGTGCTGAAGGATAAATGGGTGTCTCCGATTGCAAAAACAGACATCTTTTTCTCCATAGAAAAAAGTTTATTTTTCTAAGCATATAAAAAATCGATAAAGAAATAATATTAACAGTCCAGTGAGACAGTCGAATCCGACGGATCACATCCGATATGATGTGAAGGCTTTTGCCGCATGCTTCGTTAAGGCGTTTGCCGGATTTGATATTTACGGGGTTTCGGCTGTCCTTGGACGTTCGAAAGGAGCCATGAAAAATGGGCGAAAAAATCAAGGAAATAAAAAATATAAAGTGCGAAGTTAAAAACTGTGTTTATCAGTCGCCGGAGAACAGATGTATGGCCGGCGAGATTGAGATAGGCCCTCGCAGCGCAACGGATGTCAGCGAAACAGCTTGCATAACATTCGAGCTGGATAAACACGCTAATTCCTATTGATTTCCTTTATGAAAACAGCAAGCGGCTGTCATGCTGCGGAAAATCCGACGATGGTCGGTTCATGCGGCGTGGCGGCCGTCTTGCTTTATCTTACATAGCAAGTATTAATCAAAGCTTAAAAATCAGTCAATGCCGAGCATCGAGAAAACTGCCTGCCGCATATCTTTCTTGTTGTACACTGTTGTGAAGTGGGGAACTGCGCCCTCAAGACACTTTAACTGCTTAGGAGCGGAGGTGCCTGTCAGAGCCTCAAGCCCTCTCATGACCTCAAACTCGTCCTGACCTGCATAGTCCTTGCCGTCGAGCGCGCTCAGTACGCTTGAGCAGAACTTGTACGGGCTGGCGGTCGAGGCTATGACAACGGGAGTATCGTCGAGAGTCTCCTTTTTGTAATTCTCATACACATAGGACGCAACGGCGGTGTGAGTGTCAATGAGATAGCCGAACTCGTCATAAACCCGCTTGATTTCGGCAGCGGTTGCCTCGTCATCGCAGCATCCGGAGGCGAAGGTGCCTTTTAGCTGTGAGAGCACATCAGAGTTTACCTCGTATCTGCCGATTCTGGCAAGAGAGCCGAACCAATCCCTTATTGTAGCATCATTCCTGCCGCACATCTCAAAAAGCAGACGCTCAAGGTTGCTCGAAATGAGAATGTCCATGGAAGGTGAGGTGGTGGCGTAGAACTCTCTGTTCCTGTCGTAAACGCCGGTGCTTAAAAAGTCGGTCAGTATATTATTGCGGTTCGAAGCGCATATAAGCTTGTTTA